>JBEVKA010000023.1:0-7223 GCA_040509855.1 Steroidobacter sp. | reverse complement strand
GTTGGAGCCAGGCGCTCGCGGATCGTCGCATGTGGGGGCAGATGCGCTTGAACCCGACCGATCTGCTCGACGTGTCTGGCTACGCGTACACGTATCTAATGAACGGCATCACGCCGGCGAGCAACTGGACCGGTCTGTTCAATCGCGGCGAGCGTGTGAGGCTGCGCTTCATCAATGGTTCGGCGATGAGCATTTTCGATGTGCGCATTCCGGGATTGAAGCTGACCGTTGTCGCGGCGGATGGTCAGGACGTCGAGCCGGTATCGGTCGATGAATTTCGTATTGCCGCCGCAGAGACGTACGACGTGATCGTCGAGCCGAAAGATGATCGCGCTTACACGATCTTCGCGCAGGCGATGGATCGTTCTGGCTATGCGCGTGGAACATTGGCGCCGAGTGCGGGTATGACAGCAGAAATTCCGCCGCTCGATGCGCGGTCGTTGCTGACGATGAGTGACATGGGAATGTCACATGGAGGCATGGATCATGGCGCGATGGATCACGCCGCCATGGGTCACGGTGCAGGCACGACGCAGTTTCTGAATCACGCACCCGCCGAGCGTCGGCCGACCGTCGACATGGTCGTCGATCAAGCATCGTCGGGATTGGATCATCCAGGCGTTGGCTTGCGGGACAACGGACGCCACGTGCTCACGCTGGCGGATTTGAGCACCGTCGGTGGTCCGATCGATCGGCGCGTGCCGGGGCGAGAAATCGAGTTGCATTTGACCGGCCACATGGAGCGTTTCATCTGGTCGTTCAACGGTCAGAAGTTCTCGGAGGCCGAGCCGTTACGTTTCAACTTGGGCGAGCGGCTGCGCATCACGTTGGTGAACGACACCATGATGACGCATCCCATCCACCTGCACGGCATGTGGAGCGAGATCGAGACACCGCAGGGTGAGTTTCAGGTACGCAAGCATACGGTGATGGTGAATCCTGCTCAGCGCATCAGCTATGCGGTGACGGCGGATGCGGTGGGGCGATGGGCGTATCACTGCCATCTGCTGTATCACATGGAGGCGGGGATGTTTCGTGAGGTGGAGGTGAAATGAAGACTTCCACATGGTGTATTACCGCGACGGCGGGGTTGTTATTTGCTCAGGCGGGGCTCACAGCGGATGAGCCGACCGAAAGTGAAAGGGCGCACGTGCCGCCGGATCCGCCTCAGCATGTCATGGGCGAGATGTCAGTCGAGCACATGAACGAGCTGATGCAGATGGAGGACAACGCGGCGTACGGCATGGTGCTGCTCGATCAGCTCGAATGGCAAAGGATCGATGGTGCCGACGCGACGGTGTGGGAATTCGACGCTTGGTACGGAAACGATTACAACAAGATCTGGTTCGAGACAGAAGGTGAGCGCGTGCATTCGGAGGAAGAAGGCCGCGTCGAGGTAATGTGGGATCGAATCATCAGCCCGTGGTGGAGTCTGCAAACGGGCGTGCGTCATGACTTCGGCGCAGGCCCAGCGCGAACCTGGTTGGATCTGGGCATCCAGGGCCTGGCGCCGTATTTCTTCGAGATCGATGCGGCGCTGTATGTGGGCGAGCAAGGACGCACTGCTGCCCGCTTCTCCGCCGAGCACGACGTGCTCATCACGCAACGCTTGATCCTGCAGCCCGAGTTGGAGCTGCGCTTGTATGGCAAGGACGATCCGGAGAACGGCATCGGTTCGGGACTCTCGGATGCTGAGATCGGACTACGATTGCGCTACGAAATCCGCCGCGAGTTCGCCCCTTACATCGGCCTGCATTGGGAGCGAAAGTTTGGCCAAACGGCGACGTTCGCGCGAGAGGACGGAGAGGACAGTGACGATCTATTAGTCGTCGCTGGCCTGCGCGCGTGGTTTTGACCTGAGTTCGAGCGCGGGCGGGAAAGTCCGCCCGCCGAAATTCTTCACACGATTTGGTCTGCCCCCAGCATGGGCCGGCGCGCACTATCTCGACGTCGTAAAGATGCCGAGGAGTCCCCGGAGATACCCATGGACCGCGAAATCGCCATTTCCGTCCTGCTGCTCGTCGCCCTGACGTGGCTGCTCTACAAGCTCACTGTGATTCTCGAACCGCGCGACGACAGCCAGAGGTTGCGTCAGTGAGCGTCATGAACTGGATCGGATTGCTGCTGGCCGCCGCGCTGGGCGTGTACCTGGTGGTGGCGTTGCTGTTCCCGGAGAAATTCGAATGAACATGCTCGGCATCATGCAGATCGTGATCTTCGCGATCGTGCTCACGCTGCTGGTCAAGCCGCTGGGCAACTACATGGCCAAAGTTTACCTGGGCGAGCGCACGCTGCTGTCGCCCGTGCTCGGGCCTGTCGAGCGCGGCATCTATCGCTTGTGTGGAGTCGACGCGAACGCTGAGTCGTCGTGGAAGCGCTACGCGGCGGGGTTGCTGCTGTTCAATTTCATCGGCTTCGTCGTGGTGTATCTCCTGCAACGTTTGCAAGGCGTGCTGCCGCTCAATCCGCAGGGTTTTGCCGGTGTAGGCGCCGAGTCGGCGTTCAACACGGCTGTGAGTTTCGCCAGCAATACCAACTGGCAAGGCTATGGTGGCGAGTCCACGATGAGCTATCTGACTCAGATGCTCGGCCTGGGCGTGCAGAACTTCGTCTCCGCCGCGTCTGGAATGGCGGTGCTGGTCGCGCTGATTCGAGGCTTCGCGCGCCGGCAGGCACAGCAGGTGGGAAATTTCTATGTCGATATGACTCGCGGCACGTTGTATATCTTGCTGCCGCTGTCGATCCTGCTCGCCTTGGCGCTGATATCGCAGGGTGTCGTGCAGAATTTCTCGGCGTACGAGTCGGTCGAGCTGGTCGAGCCCGCCAAGGAAATCACTCAGCAAACCATCCCGCTCGGTCCGGCCGCCAGCCAGATCGCGATCAAACAGCTGGGCACCAACGGTGGCGGATTCTTCAATGTGAACTCCGCGCATCCCTTGGAGAATCCGACGCCGCTGGCGAATTTTCTGGAGCTGCTCGCGATCCTGCTGATTCCGGCCGCGCTCTGTTACACGTTCGGCCGCATGGTGAACGATACGCGCCAGGGTTGGGCAGTGTTCGCGGCGATGATGATTATTTTCCTGCCGCTGACCTTTGGCGTGTTCAGCGCCGAGCAGTCGGGCAATCCGCGGTTGGAAACATTGGGCGTGGATCAAGCCAGCTCGGAACTGCACTCCGGCGGCAACATGGAAGGCAAGGAAGTGCGCTTCGGCATCGCCAACTCAGCGTTGTGGGCCTCGGCCACGACGGCTGCGTCGAATGGTTCCGTGAATTCGATGCACGACTCGTACACGCCGCTCGGCGGTCTGGTGCCGCTGTGGCTGATGCAGTTGGGCGAAGTCGTGTTCGGAGGTGCGGGCAGCGGCCTCTACGGTATGTTGATGTTCGCCATCGTCGCGGTGTTCATCGCCGGTTTGATGGTCGGTCGCACGCCGGAGTATCTGGGCAAGAAGATCGAAGCCTATGAAGTGAAGATGGCGTCGCTGGTGCTGTTGCTGCCGTGTGTGGTGGTGCTGGTCGGCACCGCGATCGCCAGCGCGATGCCTGCGGGCACGTCGAGCATTGCCAATCCCGGCGCGCACGGCTTCTCTGAAATTCTCTACGCGTTCTCGTCCGCTGGTAACAACAATGGCAGCGCGTTCGGCGGCCTGTCGGCGAACACGCCCTTCTACAACATCGCACTCGCCGTGGCGATGTGGGTGTCGCGTTACTGGTTGATGATTCCAGTACTCGCCATCGCGGGCAGCCTTGCTGCCAAACGCGGTGTCGCGACTACAGCCGGCACGCTGCCGACACACACGCCGCTGTTCGTCGCGATGCTCATCGGTGTCGTGTTGATGGTGGGCGCGCTGACATTCCTGCCTTCGCTGGCGCTCGGCCCCATCGTCGAGCACCTGCAGATGATCGGCAAAGGTTGATCCCTATGGTTACGCAAGCAAAAGTCGTTACAAACAAATCCGATCCGGTTCCGTCGGCGGACGCTGGTGCTGCCAGCGGCGTCGTGCCGCGCCCGGTGGCGAAGTACGTCACCGCTGCGATTCTGCGCTCGGCCATCATGGATTCGTTTAGCAAGCTGGACCCCCGAGTCCAGGTCCGCAACCCAGTGATGTTCGTCGTGTTCGTCGGCAGCCTCTTCACTACGGTGATCGGCATCGGTGCAGCGGCTGGGCAGATCGAAGGTGCGGGTCGACCGGGCTTCGTACTGGCCATCGCTGCCTGGCTGTGGCTCACGGTGTTGTTCGCTAATTTCGCCGAAGCGCTGGCGGAAGGCCGTGGCAAAGCTCAGGCGGCAACTCTGCGTTCGATGCGCCGGAATACGTATGCGAAGAAGATTACTGCCAACAATCGCACCGACTACAAGACAGTCGAAGCAGGCACACTGCGTCGTGACGATCTGGTGCTGGTCGAAACTGGCGACACGATTCCCGCCGACGGCGAGATCGTCGAAGGCGTGGCCTCGGTGAACGAAAGCGCGGTGACCGGCGAATCCGCTCCGGTGCTGCGTGAAGCAGGTGGCGATTTCTCATCGGTGACAGGCGGCACGCGGGTGCTGTCCGATTGGATCATCGTGCGGGTCACGGCTCGTGAAGGCGAAGGCTTTCTCGACCGCATGATCGCAATGGTCGAAGGTGCGAAGCGAGGCAAGACGCCGAACGAAATCGCGCTGTCGATTCTGCTGGCAATGTTGACGCTGGTGTTCCTGCTCGCCACCGCGACGCTCGCACCGTTCTCGCAGTTCGCGGTGAGCGCGGCGGGGCAGGGTTCGGTGGTCACGCTCACGGTGCTGGTTGCGCTGCTGGTTTGTTTGATCCCGACGACCATCGGCGCGCTGTTGTCCGCGATAGGCATCGCCGGCATGGATCGAATGGTGCGCGCGAATGTGATCGCCACGTCGGGCCGCGCTGTCGAAGCGGCGGGCGACGTCGATGTGCTGCTGCTGGATAAAACCGGCACGATCACGCTCGGTGACCGCCAGGCGTCGGCGTTCGTGCCCGCGCCGGGTGTGACGGAGCAGGAGTTGGCGGACGTCGCACAACTGGCTTCGTTGGCGGATGAAACGCCGGAAGGTCGCTCGATCGTCGTGTTGGCCAAGCAGAAATTCCAACTGCGTGGCCGCGATCTTGCGACCACACCGCACACGTTTCATAAATTCTCCGCGCAGTCGCGCATGAGCGGCGTCGACATCGACGGCCGCAGCCTGCGCAAAGGCGCTGCCGACGCCATTCGCAAGTTCGTCGAGGAACAGAACGGCGCTTGGCCGACGAAGCTCGGCGAATCGATCGACTCTATCGCGCGTCGAGGCGCAACGCCGATCGTAGTCGCGGATGGTCGTCGAGTGCTCGGCGTGATCGAGCTGCGCGACATCGTCAAAGGCGGTATCCGCGAGCGCTTCGCCGAGCTGCGACAGATGGGTATCAAGACCATCATGGTCACGGGCGACAATCGTTTGACTGCCGCCGCGATCGCCGCCGAAGCCGGCGTCGATGACTTTCTCGCGGAGGCCACGCCAGAGAAAAAACTCGCACTGATTCGTAGCAATCAAAGCGAGGGTCGTCTGGTAGCGATGTGCGGCGACGGCACGAACGATGCACCGGCGCTTGCGCAAGCTGATGTCGCCGTCGCGATGAATACCGGCACGCAGGCCGCGAAAGAAGCGGGCAACATGGTCGATCTCGATTCGAATCCGACCAAGCTGATCGAGATCGTCGACGTGGGCAAGCAGATGCTGGTGACGCGCGGTGCGCTGACAACGTTTTCGATCGCCAATGACGTCGCCAAATATTTCGCCATTATTCCGGCGGCGTTCGCGGCAACGTATCCAGCGTTGAACGCGCTCAATGTGATGGGACTGGCGAGCCCGGAGAGTGCGATTCTGTCGGCGGTGATCTTCAACGCCATCATCATCGTCTTCCTGGTGCCGCTGGCATTGCGTGGCGTGAAGACGCGCGCTGCGTCGGCTGCGCTGCTGCTGCGAAGGAATCTGTTGGTCTATGGTGTCGGCGGCCTGATCGTGCCGTTCATCGGCATCAAGATCATCGATGTGTCGCTGGTGGTGCTGGGTCTGGTTTGAGGCGCATATATATGAGCGAACTTCGTCCTGCGTTGGTGTCGTTCCTGTTGATGACGGTACTCACCGGCGTGATCTATCCGCTGGTGGTGACGGGGCTCGGCCAGGCCGCGTTTTCGGACGCGGCGAACGGCAGCCTGATCGAGTCCGACGGCAAGTTGATCGGCTCGCGGCTGATCGGCCAGTCGTTCTCGGATCCAAAATATTTTTTCGGTCGGCCGTCGGCCACTGCGCCGCAGCCCTACAACGGAGCGGCGTCGAGCGGTTCCAATCAAGGCCCGACCAATCCTGCCTTGGCCGCAGCGATCAGCGATCGCGTGGCGGCGCTGCGTGCGCTCGATCCTGATAACAAAGTGCCGGTGCCCATCGATCTGGTGACTGCTTCGGGAAGTGGGCTCGATCCGCACATCTCGCCGGCGGCTGCCGAATATCAGGTCGCGCGTGTGGCGAGACTCCGCGGCCGACCTGAGAGCGAGATTCGCGAACTGGTGAAACAGGCCACCGAAGGTCGCGCCTTCGGCCTCCTGGGTGAGCCGCGTGTGAATGTGCTCCAGTTGAATCTGGCGCTGGACGGCAAGATGGCGGACTGATGCATTCGAGCAATGATCGAGACTATGATCGTGCGCATCTAATTCGTCTCATGGGAGTGCGTGGTGGCTGAGTCGCGGCCGGATCCGGATCAGCTGCTGGCCTCGGTGCAACACGCGGAGGCGAAGGCGCGACGCGGCAAGCTGCGCATTTTTTTCGGCGGCGCTGCCGGTGTCGGCAAGACCTATTCGATGCTCGAGGCCGCACGCTCGGCGCGATCGACGGGTGTCGATCTCGTCGTCGGCTATGTCGAGCCGCATGGTCGCGTCGAGACCGAACGTTTGATGGAAGGTCTCGAGCAACTGCCGACATTGCCCGTGGCCTATCGTGGCATCACACGCGACGAGTTCGATCTCGACGCAGCGTTACATCGCCGGCCCGCCATCCTGCTGGTCGACGAGCTGGCGCATTCCAATCTCATCGAGGGCGAGCCGCCGCCGCGTCATGCCAAACGCTGGCAGGACATCGAGGAACTGTTGGATGCCGGCATCGATGTGTGGACGACCGTCAACGTCCAGCATCTGGAAAGCCTCAACGACCTGGTCGCGCAGATCACCGGCGTGCGTCA
>JBEVKA010000022.1:0-4462 GCA_040509855.1 Steroidobacter sp. | reverse complement strand
GCCGCAGGCTGGTAACACTTATCAGGGCGACCCGTTCGATCCCGTGACTGGCAAGCAGTACGAAGTGGGCGTGAAGTATCAGCCCGAAGGCGCCAATGCGATCTTCACACTCGCCGGTTATGACTTGCGCCGGCAGAAAGTGCCGGTCGGTCACCCCGAGGCTGGCACCAATGGCATTCCGTCGAGCGCGCAAATCCAGATCGGCGAAGTCGTGGTTCGTGGCGTCGAGCTGGAAGGACGCGGCGAAGTGCGGCCCGGTTGGGATCTCACATTGACGGGCACCTACACCGACGCCGAGATCACGCAAGGCACGCCGGCGAGCGGCATCAATCCCACCACCACCGGCACACGCCAATTGGGCACGCCGGAGTGGATGGCGTCGACTTTTGTGAGCTATGACTTCGCGGCCAATCAGCACTCCGGCACGCTGGACGGCCTGACGCTCGGCGCGGGCGTGCGCTACGTCGACGGCTCGGACGGCACTACCACCTATGCGTTCGTCAACGGTCAGAATATTTTCAATCGTTTCACCACCGACAGCTTCGTGCTGGTCGACGCCATGGCGAGCCTCGACCTCGGTCGCTGGCACTCAGCGCTGTCTGGCGCGCAGCTCGCGGTCAACGTCGCCAATCTCTTCGACGAGAAGCATGTGACCGCTTGCCCGTTCAATAACAGTTGTTACTTCGGCGCGGCGCGGACGATCGTGGGGACGTTGCGATACGAATGGTAGACGGCACGTAGTGACCATCGCTCGCGCCGGTTGACTCCGGGGCGAGCTGCGCATAGCGTCCGCGTTCCACCATTGAGTGAATGGAGATCACGGATGAGAGTAGCCGCATGGAAGCGGGCGATGAGCCGTCTGCGCACGATGCTCATTCTGTTGGGCATCGCCGGCACATTCCTGCCAGGCGCCAGCGTTTGGGCCAAGGAAGAAGTCCGCCAGGAATATTGGGGTTGGTCGCTGTTCAGTGGCGAACAGTGGGGCCAGTTCGAGAGCCCGGAAGCAGTTCGGCAAGCGTGGAACCAAGACCAGGAACAAAAGTACGCCGAATGTATAACGCACCCTTGCAGGGACTGTAACAAGACGATTCTAGGCCCGATGACGGTTCCGGGAGTGCCGGGCGCCGCGAAGATCAACGGGCAATTCACCCTGTTCGACAATCTCAATGCGCTTGGTACCAGCATGCGCACCGAGTGCAACGGCACTCCTGCTCAGGGGCCTACGACCAATCCGTCCTCGATCTTACGCAGAGCATCTGCCGCGCTCCACTGCCCACCGGATTATTCGGGGAGAAGCTCCCCGGTGACGTTCGAAGAGATCAACGGCTTTCAGGTTCCCTCCTACAAGAACGAGTGTTTCAAGGATATTCCCGAGCCGCCGCAGTGTTCGAAAATCGAGCAGGCGGATACTCGCTGCGGTAATCCGATCGATGCGATGGGCCAGTCCAAAATCGCGGCCGATACGGACTACGCGAGCGATAACGGCTTGCTGCATGTGTCGCGCTCCTATTCCAGTGTGATGGGGCGATGGAGCTGGGGCAATGGAGCGGCCTTGGTGGATCTCACGGGGCGAAGCACGGGGCATCTCGGCGCGACCGATTTGATTGCGAACGTGAAGATGGTTCCGCCTGGCATTCGCGATGTCGCGATTCCAGCCATTGACGTGCCGGTGCCCTTCCCTCTAATCAAGTCTTTCTCGGGCGGACCGGTGGTCTGGCTCATCCATGGAGCGGGGCGACGCACGGGCTTCACGGAGAGCTCGCCGAATTCGTTCACTACGGCGGCGCTGGATAAGCCTCAGCTGAGCATCGTCACTGTCGGCGGTTCGCATCAGTGGCGCGTCAGGTCTCCCGCTGGAAGTCTGCAGACCTTCAGCGCGGCGGGTGTGCTGATCCAGGAGTTTTTCGCAGACGGCAAGTCGCTGAATTATTCATATGGGTCGGACACCATGACAGTGACTGCGATGCCTGGCGGTCGGCAGGTGGTGTATTCGCGCTCCGATGATGACGTTGCACCCGATCGATACGACGTCGTCACACTTCCCGGTGGGGATGAGCTTCGCTATGAATTCAATGCAGCGGCGTTGCTCAGTTCGGTCACCTATCCCGATGCACGGAGCAAAACGTATCGTTACGACGAACCCGCTCATGCGGCGCCGCCGAGCATCGGCGCCAGCTGGAGTCGCCTCACTGGATTGATCGACGAGAACAACGTGCGCGTGGGGACCTACACCTACGACAGTACGAATCCGAGCGCTACCGAGGCAGCCGGCGGCGTGAATCGATTTTCCTTGTCTTACTTCGGCGGCGGCGCGGAGGTTACGCGGCCACCGCTGAACGCAGTAGATACCGTGTTCTGGGAAACAGGCCCGGATGGCGAGCGGCGGCTGACGATGCGACGGCAACCTGCAGGTGCGGGCAGCACTTCGACCGTCGCCAGGATTACTTACGATGCTGGCGGGTATGTCGCCAGCGCCCTCGACTACAACGGCAACTTTACCTGCTACTCGAACGATCAATCCCGCGGACTGGAAACAGTGCGTCTCGAAGGCGTTGCGCTGGGAGCGGGTTGTCCAGCGGATATCGCAAGCCACAACATCCCGGCCAATACACGTCAGCGCAAGATCAGCACCCAGTGGCATCCGGTGTGGAATTTTCCGGTAGCGATGACGCAGCCGAAGAAGATCACACGCTGGGTCTACAACGGCCAACCCGACCCCACGACTGGGACGCCGGCGAACTGCGCGCCTGGCACTGCCGTGCTTCCCGGTGGTGTTCCGATTGCTGTGGTGTGCAAACGAATCGAGCAGGCGACCACGGATGAGACCGGTACAGCAGGATTCAGCGCGAGTGTGACAGGCGCGCCGCGCAGCTGGAGCTACACATACAACAACTTCGGCCAGATGCTCACTGCGGACGGTCCGCGCAGCGATGTTTCTGATGTCACGACATACACATACAACGCGTGCAACACCGGCAATGAATGCGGGCAGCTCGCCTCGGTGACCAACTCACTTGGGCACGTTACGACCTACAGCTCCTACAATGCTCACGGGCAACCGCTGAGCATTACGGATGCCAATGGTCTGGTCACGACATTGACGTACGACCCGCGCCAGCGATTGACTTCACGAACCGTCGCCGGCGAGCAAACATCGTTCATTTATACGCCGACCGGTTTGCTGAGGCGCGTGACTCTGCCGGACGAGAGCTATATCGAGTACGACTACGATCCCGCGCATCGACTCATCGGCATCGAGGATGCGAGCGGCAACCGCATCGCATACACCTTGGATGCTGCGGGCAATCGAACTGTCGAAGAGACGTACGATCCGCAGAATCTCCTCGCGGTGACTCGCTCCCGCGTATTCGATGCACTCAGCCGTGCTTCTTCCGAGATCGCGGCGGAGGGGACGATGGCGGTGACCACGGCGCTCGAGTACGACAACAAAGGAAATCAGACCCGGATCAATGCACCGTTGAATCGCAACACCGGCAACGCCTACGATGAGTTGGATCGGCTGGCTCAGATCACCGATCCATTGCTCGGTGTCTCGCGCTTTGGTTATGACGGTCTGGACCAGCTGGTTTCAGTCACCGATCCGCGCAACAAGGTGACGAGCTACACCTACACTGGCCTCGGTGATCTGACTCAGCAGGTCAGCCCCGATACCGCCACGATTAACAACACCTACGACGCGGCTGGCAACCTGCACACGAGCACGGATGCTCGTGGCTCGACTGCGACCTACAGCTACGACGCGCTCAATCGCGTGGCGAGCGTGAGCTATCCAGACCAGACGATCAGCTACACCTACGACACTGGTCCGAACCAGAAAGGTCGCCTGACACAAGTCAGCGACGCATCCGGTTCCACGAGTTGGTCGTACGACGCGCACGGCCGCGTGCTGTCCAAGCAGCAGAACATGGGCATCGGCAAGAGCGTCGGCTACATCTATGACGCGGACGGTCGGCTGCAAACCTTGACACTCCCTTCCGGCAACAGCGTCACCTATGGTTACACCGACGGACAGATCACGAGTCTGACTCTGAATGGCAGCACCAGCATTCTTCACGGCGTGCTCTACCAGCCATTCGGTCCGACGCGAGGCTGGACCTGGGGTAACGGCACGCTGGCGGTCCGTGAGTACGACGCTGATGGCAACGTCACTCTCATCGATAGCGCGGGCCTGAAGACCTACGGCTACGACGATGCCTTCCGCATCACCAGCATCACCGACGCGAGCAACACCGCGCTCTCGCAAGGCTATGGCTACGATTTGCTCGACCACCTGACCTCGGCGACCGGCACATCGATCAACCAAAGCTGGACCTACGATGCCAACGGCAATCGCCTCACGCAGGGCGGCGCGACGTCATCGACATACACCGTGTCGAGCGCCAGCAATCGTTTGAACAGCGTCACCGGCGCGCTATCTCGCAGCTACACCTACGACAACGCC
>JBEVKA010000021.1:0-10486 GCA_040509855.1 Steroidobacter sp. | reverse complement strand
TGACCATCGTCGCCGACACCTGCGGCCGTCATGACACGTTGGGCGGCGCTTGCTCCGCCGAGAGCAACACGGTGCGATACGCCCACGAGAAGCGACACATGCACAGCTGTCGCGACAATTTCCTGCTCGCGCTGGCGCACTGGGGCGCGAAGTATCATCGCGATATCGGCAAGCGTGATCTGGCCAGTAACATCAATTTCTTCATGAACGTGCCGGTGACGCCGCAAGGCAAGCTGACGTTCGCCGACGGCATCTCCGCCGCCGGCCGCTACGTCGAGCTGCGCGCGGATATGGATGTGACCGTGTTGATCTCCAATTGCCCGCAGCTGAACAATCCGTGCAACGGCTATAATCCGACGCCGGTCGAAGTGCTAATCTGGAATTGACCGGAGGCAAGCCTCCACTTGCGGGACGACCCGCAAGTTTCATGACAACGCCGGGACGGCCCGGCACAGGGCGCGGCGACATGACTCACTCGTGTCGCCGGTCGAAGGCGTTGAATCATGTTCGACAAGGTGTTGATCGCCAATCGTGGCGCGATTGCCTGCAGAATCATTCGTACATTGCGGCGACTGGGCATTCGCTCGGTCGCTGTCTATTCCGACGCGGACCGCCACGCCATGCACGTGGCCATGGCGGACGAAGCCATCCACATCGGCGGCGCGCCGGCCGCTGACAGTTACCTGCGACCTGAGCGAATCATCGCCGCCGCTCTCAGTGTAGGCGCACAGGCGATCCATCCCGGCTATGGTTTCCTGAGCGAAAACGCTTCGTTCGCGGAGCAGTGCGAGACTGCAGGAATCACATTCGTCGGCCCCACGCCGCAGCAGATGCGCAGCTTCGGGCTGAAACACACGGCACGCGAGATCGCGCAAGCTCACGAAGTGCCATTGCTGCCGGGAAGCGGCCTGCTCGCGGATCTGAATGAGGCCCTCGTGGCCGCTGAACGTGTGCGTTATCCCGTCATGCTGAAGAGCACTGCTGGCGGCGGTGGCATCGGCATGCAGCTGTGTCGTGACGCATCCGAGCTGTCGTCAGCATTTCATAGCGTGGAGCGCCTGGCGGCGAGCAACTTCAGTCAGGGCGGCGTGTTCATCGAGAAGTTCGTCGAGCACGCGCGGCACGTCGAGGTGCAGATCTTCGGCGACGGACTAGGCAATGTGATTGCGCTGGGTGAGCGCGACTGCTCGGTGCAGCGGCGCAATCAGAAAGTCATCGAAGAAACGCCGGCGCCGCGTCTCGACCCACACACTCGTGAGCTACTGTTTTCCTGCGCCGAGCGACTGGGGCGCAGCGTCGGTTACCGCTCCGCGGGCACCGTGGAGTTCGTCTACGACGACGCGAGCGGCGAGTTCTATTTCCTGGAAGTGAACACGCGTTTGCAGGTTGAGCATGGCGTCACCGAGCAAGTCACGGGCGTGGATTTGGTCGAGTGGATGCTACGCACGGCCGCCGGTGAGCCGCCTGATCTCGTGAGTTATCTAGTGCAACCGCGAGGTCATTCGATTCAAGTGCGAGTGTACGCAGAGGATCCGGCGCATCAGTTTCGGCCGTCGAGCGGTTTGTTATCTCACGTCGCGTGGCCGACGGACGTGCGTGTCGATCATTGGGTCGAGACCGGAACCGAAGTGCCGTCTCACTACGATCCAATGCTGGCGAAGATCATCGCCGACGGCGCCACGCGCGCCGAAGCATTGACGAATCTGGAACGCGCATTGGCGCAGACACAGCTGTATGGCATCGAGACCAATCTCGCTTACCTGCGCGCAGTCGTTCGAGCCAAAATATTTCGAGAAGGGCGGCAGACCACGCGTTTCCTCGCGGGTTTCGACTATCGGCCGGCGACGGTCGAAGTGATTCAACCCGGCACGCATTCGAGCATTCAGGAGTTTCCCGGTCGCGTTGGTTTCTGGGATATCGGCGTGCCGCCTTCCGGGCCGATGGACGATCTCGCGTTCCGGTTGGCCAACAGGTTGGTTGGCAACACTGAGCCGACTGCGGGTCTGGAGCTTACCGTCAGCGGTCCAACGCTCAAGTTCAATGCGCCCGTGGTGATTGCGCTGTGTGGCGCGCACATGAAGGCTGAGATCAATGGAGCACGCGTTCCTTATTGGACACCCGTCGCGGTGCCCGCCGGTGGCGTGCTCAGGATGCGCGCGATCGACGGAGCCGGTCAACGCACGTACCTGGCGGTGCGCGGCGGTTTCGATGTGCCCGAGTACATGGGCAGTCGGGCGACATTCACGCTGGGGCAGTTCGGCGGGCACTCCGGCCGGGCGCTGCGGGCCGGTGACACGCTGCGGTTGAATGTTTTCTCGGATGTCACATCGGCGGGTGAGTCGCTGCCGGCCGAGTCGATTCCACGTTACTCACATGCGTGGTCGATCGCAGTGATGTACGGGCCGCATGGTGCGCCGGATTTCTTCACTGACGAAGACATCGCCACGTTTTTCGCGGCTGAGTGGGAAGTGCACTACAACTCCAGCCGCACTGGCGTGCGCCTGATCGGGCCCAAGCCCAAGTGGGCCCGAGCCGACGGTGGCGAGGCCGGATTGCATCCATCGAACATTCACGACAACGCCTACGCCATCGGCGCCATCGATTTCACCGGCGACATGCCCGTCATCCTCGGCCCCGACGGCCCCAGCCTCGGCGGCTTCGTGTGCCCCGCCACCATCGTCAGCGCCGAACTTTGGAAAGTCGGCCAACTCCGTCCCGGCGACAAAGTGCGTTTCCACCGCGTGATGGCGGAGCAGGCGGCAGTGCTGATCGATCCTGCCGCCGAGCAACGCGAGGCGCGTAAAGAACATCCCGCGGTCTGTTATCGCCAGGCGGGCGACAACTATTTGTTGGTCGAGTACGGCCCGCTCGTGCTCGACTTGGAGCTGCGCTTCCGCGTGCACGCTCTGATGGACTGGCTGCAGCGTGAGCGCATCGAGGGCGTGCTCGAACTCACACCAGGCATCCGCTCGCTGCAAGTTCATTACAACAGCCGCGCAATCAGCCAACGAGCATTACTAAAAATCCTTCGTCGCGCGGAAGACGAGCTGCCTGCCGTCGATGACGTCGAAGTTCCCAGCCGTATCGTTCACTTGCCACTCTCCTGGGACGACCCGGCGACGCGTATCGCAATCGACAAGTACACCCAATCGGTGCGCAAGGACGCTCCGTGGTGCCCGAGCAATATCGAGTTCATCCGTCGCATCAACGGCCTCGACTCGATCGAAGACGTGCGAAACATCGTCTTCGCCGCGAGCTATCTCGTGATGGGCCTCGGCGATGTCTATCTGGGCGCTCCGGTCGCTACGCCACTGGACCCTCGTCACCGCCTGGTCACAACCAAATACAATCCCGCCCGCACCTGGACCCCGGAAAACGCTGTGGGCATCGGTGGTGCCTATCTCTGCGTCTACGGCATGGAAGGCCCGGGCGGATATCAGTTCGTCGGCCGCACGATCCAAATGTGGAATCGCTATCGCCAAACGGCCGACTTCACCGACGGCAAACAATGGCTGCTGCGCTTCTTCGATCAGCTGCGGTTTTATCCGGTCACCGCCGACGAGCTGTTACAAATGCGCGAAGACTTTCCTCGCGGCAAGTTCCAACTGCGCATCGAACACAGCCGCCTCAAGCTCGGCGAGTATCGCGAGTTCCTGGCAGCGAACCGCGACTCGATCGCTGCATTCAAAGCCAAGCAGCAGGCAGCCTTCGAAGCCGAGCGCGAGCGATGGCGCGTCAACGGCCAACTCACATTCGACGCCGAACCACCGGCAGCAACTGAAACATCGCCAGTCACCATTCCAGTCGGCTGCGAAGCCATCACGTCGCCGGTGACCGGCAGTGTTTGGAAACAATCCGCCAGCGTTGGCAATCGCGTCGAAGCGGGCGACGAGCTGCTGGTCGTGGAAGCCATGAAAATGGAAATCCCGATCGTCGCCGACACCGCGGGCGAGATCGTCGAACTGCGATGCGAGCCGGGGAGGGCGGTGGTCGCCGGCGACGTGCTGGTCGTGCTCCGGCCGGGCGAGCCTACATAACGCGTCGGACCCGTCACGGATGGCCCTGTAACCTGAACGGCCCGCCTCGCGGACTTTTCTGAACGGCCGGATGCATCCAGCACCGCCCGCCAACCCGAAATTGCCAACTGTTTGGCAGAGCTGGAAAGTGTGACCTACTACAGTCTGCGGTTCGCAGACCAGACATAAGGGAACCCAGTAGGGGCCTGCGGAAGGGTGATTCGTCAGCGATCCCAAGTCTTCATGAGGATTTCGATGGGTCTTTCGGAAACGATTCTGGCAGCGATGATCGGCGCCTTGGCCACTGTGTCCACGGCGTTGTTCCAGCTGTACAACAGTTTCAAACAGACACGCAGAAGCGCGGACACGCGCCCGCGAAAGGGCTCGACGCTGCGCTCCGTGCTGGCTGTGCTCGCGCTCATGGTCGCGTCGGGGGCCGGTGGGTTCCTCTATTCCGAATTCATCAAGCAACGCGCAGCCGAAGACATGCGCGCCATGCGCAGTGAGCTGCAGGAAATGCGGGCGATGCTCGCGACCGGTCGCGAAGCGGTGAAAGCCCAGGCCGAGCAGGTGGCACAAGCGCCGCAGCCGGAGCCCAAGACGGCGATGACGATGCCCGCCGCGATGGAGAGTGTTTCCGATAGCGTCGAGTCCGTCGTGTACGTGCCGGCGTGCCGAGCGGACAGCCCGACCGCCGCTTGCGGCGAGCAGGATGCGCAGCGCATTGCCCTGTGCGGAACGATTCCAGCCTACGCGCGAGTCGATCAGATTCGGTTGTTCGCGCAGCCGGACGCCATGCAACACCCGTGGGACCAGCATCAAGTGACGTTCGAGCAGGATCTCGGCGGCGCGCGCTTCACGGGCAAGTCGTTCGAGTATGCGCAGGGTGCCGAGCAGAAAGCGGTGTGCGTGAATTTCATGCAGTGGAGCAGCGAGCATCCACACATCGCACGCATCGTCGTGCAGTTTGGATTTGGCACGGCGCCGACGATTCCGACGGCGCCTGCTGAAGAGCAGCCCGCTGCTCAGCCACTACCGATGCAGCCGACGCAGGTGCCTGCGGTTATTGCCGCTGAATCGCTGCATCCGCTGCCGGCCGCTGCTGTGTTCACCGGACCGCCGACCGCTCAATAAACAGCACGCACATTCCCCCTCGCGCGCGGGGTGAGCGTTGCTGAGAATTGTGGTATCACTTCGGGCACTACAATGTATGGGCCCGGGGGAACGCCATGTTCGGCCAAATGATGGACCGGCCGCTGCTCATCAGCAGCATCGCGCGCCATGCGGAACTTCAGCATCCGCGGCGAGAGATCGTCTCGGTAGTCGCGGACAATCCCAGGCATCGATATACCTATCGAGATGCGTTCGCTCGCGCTCGCAAGCTGGCCAACGCGCTCCAGCGGCTTGGCATTCGCCACGGCGATCGCGTGGCGACGCTGGCCTGGAACGACTACCGTCACTTCGAAATCTACTACGCGGTCTCGGGCTCCGGCTTCGTCTGCCACACCATCAATCCGCGGTTGTTCGAAGAGCAGATCATCTACATCGTCAATCATGCCGAGGATCGCTGGCTGTTCCTCGATCCGGTGTTCGTGCCGCTGCTGGAGAAATTGCAGTCCCGCTTGCCGCATCTCGAAGGGTATATCGTGATGACGGACGACGCGCACATGCCGGCCACTCAACTGCCACGGGCGCAAAGTTATGAATCGTTGATCGCGGACGAGAGCGATCGATTCGAGTGGCCCGAGTTGGACGAGCGTACTGCGAGCTCGCTGTGTTACACCTCCGGCACCACCGGCGATCCCAAGGGTGTGCTGTACAGCCATCGTTCGACGGTCCTGCATTGCTACGCGGCTTCTTTGCCCGATGCGATGTCACTTTCGGCGCACGAGGTGGTCATGCCCGTAGTGCCAATGTTTCATGTGAACGCCTGGGGCTTGCCATATTCGTGCCCGATGGTCGGCGCGAAGCTGGTGTTCCCGGGCCCGAAGATGGGCGACGCGGAAACGTTGCAAAAGCTCATCGAAGAAGAAGGCGTCACGTTCTCCGCCGGCGTGCCGACGGTGTGGCAGGGCATGGCAACGTATTTAGAGAAAACGGGTAAACGCGTCGACACTCTGAAGCGCCTGGTCTCCGGCGGCTCGGCCGTGCCCGCCTCGCTGATGCGCCAGTTGCGAGAGATTCATGACGTGGAAGTAGTGCACGCGTGGGGCATGACGGAGACCAGTCCGATCGGCACGATTCGTTGCTTCTCGCCCGAAGCCAGCGCCTTGCCGGAAGACAAACGCGAACCGCTGTGGACTCGACAGGGTCGCACTGTGTTCGGGATCGAGTTGAAAGTGACCGACGACAACGGCGACGAAGTGCCTCGCGACGGGAAAACCTTCGGCGCACTCAAAGTGCGTGGGCCGTGGGTCGCGGCGGCCTACTACAAGCGCAACGCCGACGATGTGTTCGAAGCAGACGGCTGGTTCAACACCGGCGACGTCGCGACGATTTGTCCGCTGGGCTACATGCAAATCACCGATCGCACCAAGGACGTCATCAAGTCCGGCGGCGAATGGATCAGCTCCATCGAGTTGGAGAACCTCGCGGTCGCGCATCCGGCTGTCGCACAGGCTGCAGCGATCGCGATCTCTCATCCGAAATGGCAGGAGCGGCCGCTGTTGGTCGTTGTGCTCAAGCCCGGCGCGTCGGCCACGCGAGAAGAACTACTGCAATTCTTCGCCGGCAAAGTGGCGAAGTGGTGGATCCCGGATGACGTCGCGTTCGTGGAGAAGCTGCCGCTGACTGCAACAGGCAAGTTGAGCAAGTTACAGTTGCGGCAGCAGTTCGCGGACTATCGGTTCGCGGGTTAGCAGGTCGGGCGGCTCGGCGTCGCCACTGTGATGAGATTGAACGTGCCGGACCAGGTCGGCCCAAACGACAGTGGCACGTTGATGGTGCTGCCATCCTGCAGCGTGCCTGTCAGGATGCCACCCGCATACGTGAGACCTGCGCCGCGGATTTCGAGACTCGTGTTGCCCTCGATGCGCAGGCCGGTTCCTTTCTGGAAATAACCGAACTGGCCGCCACAGATTTTCACCGTCGACGGAATGCTGTCGCTATACATCTCCGTCATCGCAAACAGGTGCGCGCCAGCAATCGTGTCGATGCGTCCGCCGCGAACGCTGAGGTTCGAGCCGCCGGCCACGTCGTTCTTGATCCACACGCCGCCATCGATATTCCCGCCGCGAATCACGCCGTCATATTCGCCGCGTGAGATCAGGCCCTGCCGGATGTAGCCGCCGCTCAGGTCGATATCCACATAGCTCGGCGCACCGCCCAGCGACCCGGCGATCGAGCCGCCGCTCATGTTGACGATGTGAACATCCAATCCGCCCAGAACCACGGAGCCCTGCACGGAACCTCCGGTGATATCCACGCGCACGTTGGCATTCATGTTGCTCTTGATATCGCCCGCCACCACGGCGTTGTCCTTGAGCTGCACGTAGCCACCGTACAGCACCGTGCCGCTCACCACGCTGTTCCCTTCCAGAAACAGGCGCTGCGTGGCCGAGGTCGGGTCTCCCCAGATCGGCGCCATGTCCGACTTGATGTTGCCGTGAATCACGGAGCGCCCGCCGATGTGAACTTCCGAAGTCGAGCTGCTGGTCATCTCGATGGCACTTTGGTTCAACCCCGCGATGATGCGTCCGTTGCCAATCACATTGAGCACGCCCCTTTGTACACGCGCTGCCGCCTCTCGATACACGGGCGTCAATGTGTCGACCCCGCGCACCCTGCCGTTGAGATCCACCGTGACGATCGCGGTGGTGTTGTCGATGTGAATGTTGTCGTTGACGATGGTCGTGATGAAGTAGCTACCGCTACTGTTGTACAGGACGGTCGCATTGGCCGACCCAGCGAATACCGTGCAAGCGGCGGCGCAGGTGAGGGCGATGGTTCTTCTCACAGTGATATCCATGGCAACTCCTGAAAAGGATGTGCTCCCGCCGCCGGGTAGATAACCATTGGGTGAGAGGCAGAGACAACCGTCCTCAAGTCGTAGCGGTAAATCGCGCGCACCGCTGTTCCGGGAGCCCACGCTGCGGAATGCGCCGAACGATTGAGGGAAAGCCGCGATGCCGCGTCGGAACTGATGCCGAAGAACTAACAGCGAAAAGGAGTTGCAAATGAGCAGGGGAAAAGTAACGGTCGTTGCCGTCATTCTGGGTCTGTCCGCGACGGTTCAGGCTCAGGTCGCCACCGGCCCGTGGTCGTCGTGGAATCCTTCCTTCAACACTCAAACCGCGGGTTGCGGCTCGATCAGCGGCAGTACCTTCAGTTTGAGCTGCAGCAGTTCGAGTGGCGAGCAACGCGCCGAACGGCGCTATGAAACATTCTCGAGCGGTGTGAAACAGTTCCAGGGCACGGTCAGAGTGAACAGCCTGGGCGGCGATCGCATCAGCTTGCAGCAGACGTTTGCCTCGGACGCCTGGAGCATGATCGCGGTGAAGAAGCCCGGTTCGCTCTATCAGGTCCGCGGTGGCCAGACGCTCGCCAACTACTCGATCGGTTCCAGCGTCCGCATCAACGCGGTCTGCTACACCGGCTCCGACAAAGTGGTCAACTACGTCAACGGATCATTGGTGCAAACCTATACCGGCGGCAGTGGTTCCTACTATTTCAAACTCGGAGCCTATCGGACCGACAGCGGCGCAGGCCCGGTGTCGGTGACGTGGAGCGGCATTTCGTTTTATCAAAAGTAACGCTGTTCGGGACCAATGATGCGTCCCCGCGGTTGGGCCCTCCTTCCAGCGCTCATTGGAGCATTGGTCGGTTGCTCACGCTCGACGCCTGGCTCTGTTGAGACGGACGCGATTCGTCTCACGGCCAGCCTGGTCTCTCCAGTCGACATCGCGTTGGAATGGCATGCCCCGGCGACCGGTGTCGCCGGGCATGTGCTCGAATATACGAATCGCCCCGGCACGGAGGACTATGTTCCGCTGGGATTCTTCCCGCCCAATCACACTACATTCACTCATCTGCGGCTCATCCCGGAGACTGAGTTCTATTATCGCGTTCGTCCGTACTTCGGGCCCGTCTCCAACGCGGTCGAAGTTTCATTGCCCAAAGAATTGACCGCCGAAGCGTATGCCGCCGCGTATGCGCTCCCGGAAGATTACCGGTGGGCGCCTCCGGCAATTGTTCCTGAGTCATCGAACGTCACTGGAAAGTCGATTCGAAACACAACTACGTCGGCCGACGCGGCGCCCGCGAATCTGCAAGCCGAGTTGGTCACCCACACCGTCAGCGGCTTCAAGCTCGCCTGGACCGATCGTTCCAACGACGAACAGGGATTCTTTCTCGAAGGCAAGCGGGAAGGCGCCGCGGAATATCAGGTGTATGCGCTGCTCGAGCCCAATATCAATTCATTCGGTTGGGCGTTCGAGCCGCCGGAGAAAACCGGCTCGTTTCGAATTCGGGCCTACTATTACGGCGAGCCCTCCAATGTCGTCACGCTGCTGACGGGCAAGGATCCCGAGCTCGGCGAGTAGCCATGTACAAAATCTCGCTGGCGATGTCGGTGACGCTGAATGTCATTCTGATTGGCGCGTTCTTGTTCGCCTCGGAGCGCCAGTCCACGCCGGGTGATCTGCCTTCGCCCGGGCCGCGCTCATCGCTGCTTCAACCACGCGTAACTTCCGAGCCCGAGAAAATTCACAAACCTGCCGACGCAAACCCGAGCCGCAGCGTGACTGCGCCGCCCTGGCAGCAATCGATTCAGCAGTTGCGTGATGCCGGAGTGCCTCACACTGTCGTGGCGCAGTTGGTCATCGCCGACTTCGAACTCCGGTGGCAGAAACAATTGCGAGAGTTCGAGCAACGCTATCAATCCGGCGCCGTGGATGACGACGAGCGCGCACGGTTCGAAGCGCGACGCGATGACGAACAGGAAAAAGAACTGCGATTCGCGCTCGGCGATGAGGGATTCCGACAATGGGACAAAGAGAACACGCTGCGCGATCTCGATCTGGCCAAGCTTCGGCTGTCCGCGTCAGAGACAGATGCTTTGTATCAATTGCGTAAAGAGCGAGACTCAAAGGATCGCACGCTCGCGGAGGCGTGGCGAAACGCGGAGATCGACGAGGCGGATTACAACAAACAGCAGTCGGTCGTCCAACAGGAGTACGACCAGCAATTCGAGCTGCTGTTGGGCGACGAGCGATACCGGGCGCTGCAGGATTTTGAAGCGGGAACGGCCCCGGACCAGGAAGACTCACCCGGGCCGGGCACGGATAGTCGTCGGCTGTTGAAACGGTATGCGAACACGTGGTCGTTGAGCGAAACCGACATCGATTACATCGACAGCTCGATACGGCACTACCGGGAAAGAACCCGGCAGGCGCGGAATCAGGTCGAACAAGCCCTCGGTGCGTACCTCGGGCCGGAGCGGTTCGACCGGCTGAAAAAGAACGGGCTTTTCG
>JBEVKA010000020.1:0-7705 GCA_040509855.1 Steroidobacter sp. | reverse complement strand
ATTCGATCAGCACCTTGGCGCCGCCGGCAAGAATGGCGCGCACGGTCTCGGTCCAGCGCACGGGTTTCACCAACTGTTGCACCAATGCTTCGCGAATGCTCGCCGCGTCTCGATGCGTGCGAACATCGACGGTGTAGATGTCTTTGACCTGGGGTTGCGCGAATTCGATGCTCTTGAGCTTGTCCGCCAACCGCTCGGCGGCCGGCTGCATCAACGCGCTGTGCGACGGCACGCTCACCGGCAGTTTGATGGCGCGTTTCGCGCCTTTGGCCTTGAGCACTTCGATCGCGCGATCCACGGCAGCGGCGCCGCCGGCGATCACGACCTGGCCGGGTGAGTTGAAGTTCGCGGCTTGCACGACTTCACCCTTCGCAGCTTCGGCGCAAGCAGCTTCGACATCGGCGTCTTCCAGGCCGAGGATGGCTGCCATCGCACCTTGGCCCGCGGGCACCGCTGCTTGCATGGCCTGGCCGCGAAACTGGACCAGTGCCACCGCGGTTTTGAAATCCAGCGCACCCGAGCACACCAGCGCGGTGTATTCACCGAGACTGTGGCCTGCCATCGCTGCGGGTATCGGACCACCATGTTTACGCCAGACGCGCCAAGTGGCGACGCCAGCAGTCAGCATCGCGGGCTGCGTGCGTTCGGTCGAGCCGAGCAATTCTTCCGGACCCTGCTGGCACAGCTGCCACAGGTCATAGCCCAGCACCGCCGACGCTTCGGCAAAAGTTTCCTGAACCAGCGGCTCGGCGCTCGCCAGCGACGCCAGCATGCCGATCGACTGCGAGCCCTGTCCGGGGAATACAAACGCAAAAGTCATCGAGTTTCCTGATCGTTAGCCCTGCCCCACCCGGTACGCTCCAGGCCTTCGCCGGGTGATGGGGCGCGCGATTATAACGATCCGAGTCGCAACGGCTAGGGCTCTTGACCTTCAGCGACTTGCGAGCGGGTGTTCAGCCACAGGATCGTGCCGGCGATCACACCGCCGAGCGCACCGTACAGGTGCGCATCTACAACGACTGCGAGCCCGCCGGACAGCGGCAAAGCGCCGTGCAGCTGCTCCCACGCGAGCTTGCCGATGAAAATCACGCTCATCGCCAGCGCCAGCCGCTTGGGCTCGTGTCGCCACCAGGCCACGGCGCCGGCCGCCAGTGCCCCATGCAATACACCGGACAGGCCCACGTACCACTGCAGCTGTGGCTCCCAAAATACAAAGCCCACATCGATGGCGAGCAG
This sequence comes from Steroidobacter sp., assembly GCA_040509855.1. Taxonomy (GTDB): domain Bacteria; phylum Pseudomonadota; class Gammaproteobacteria; order Steroidobacterales; family Steroidobacteraceae; genus Steroidobacter. The sequence continues at coordinate 6,469 of JBEVKA010000020.1, read as the reverse complement.
GCTGGCGAGCGCGATCAGCAGCCACTGGCGCACCGAGTAGTGATCCGGGAACAGCGCCACGATCAGCCCCAGTCCCGCGCCGTTCAAGCACAGGTGCAGCCAGCTGCCATGAACCAGGTGGCCGGTAATCAGTCGCCAGTATTCTCCCTGCATCACGGCTTCGCGCTCGTAGCGCAACCACAGGCGGCCGGGTTCGCCAAGCAGCGACAACAGAACCAGCGCGAGAATCAGTAGTCCAAGCAGCCACGCACCCGACATCCATTGCCAGGAGCGGCGCGAAGTCGACGGGGCGAGCCCGGGCAAGCCATCACTCATGGCCATCCTCATGGAATGCGATCTGCTTTGTTATGATCCGGCGCCTCAAGCTCAGCGAGTTCCTTCCTATTATCCACAGTTGCCGACAACTTCATCGCGGAATGCGCCGCAGCCGGCAGCGCGGCTTCACGTTGTTGGAGCTGCTGGTGGTGCTGGTCGTGATCGCCATCATGATATCGATGGCGATGCTGTCGTTCGGCGTGCTGGGGCGTGATCGGCAGTCCGAAGAGGAAACGCGGCGCTTCTGGATGGTGCTCCAGCAGGCGCGCGAGGAAGCCGAATTGCAGGCCGAGGATCTCGGTGTGTTCATTTCCACCGATGCCTATGAATATCTGCGTTTCGAACCGCGCCGTAACGAATGGCTGGTCATCGAAGGCGATGAGCTGTTCGCGCAGCGTCGGCTGCCGGAAGGCTTGCGGTTCCGGCTGCGAGTGGACTCCCGAGAGACCGTGATGAAGCCGGACCTGCCCAATCGCAGCGACAAGGACGAGAACCAGAAGTGGCCGCCGCAGGTGCTGGTGTTGTCGAGCGGTGAAGTGATGCCGTTCGAGCTGGAAGTCGAACGTGAAGGCGCGCCGTCCATGTGGCGCGTCACCGCGCTCGCCGACAACGACCTGCGAGTCGAGAATCGCAGCGAGCGCGATCCGTGGGGCCCGGTGCTACAGACCAAGAAGCCGCCCGAAGACGAAAGGATGCGAGTCTCCAATGCGCGTTGACCATCGACATGGTCTGGCTGGCTTCACGCTGATCGAAGTGGCGGTCGCGTTGATCGTCGTATCGCTCGGCATGCTGGCCGTCATCGAGACCGTCGGCGGCTCCGCGCGCAACACTTCGTACATGCGGGAGAAGACCGTCGCGCATTGGGTGGCGATGAACAAGCTCACCGAAGTGCGCTTGCTGCCCAGCGCGCCGGCGCTCGACAAGTCATCGGATGAAATCGAAATGGCCGGTCGCAAGTGGCGCTGGACCATGGAAGCGAAACAAACGCCGGTCGAGAGCATCCGTCGCATCGACATCAGCGTGCGCCCGGCCGAAGCGCCGGATGGCAGCTCGATGGCGAGCGTCAGCGGATTCTTCGGCACTGCTGTCGCTCCCGCCGGAACGGCGATGATTCAGTGGCGTGGCTCGCCGGACGGCACGGGGCCTGGCGGCCGGCGCGGCACTCGTGACGGCCAGCAGGATCAGGACGGCTCCAACGACAATGGCAATCGGCCTCCGCCGCCTCAGCCGGAGATCGAGCCCGGCACGCCCGTGGATCCGCCGCCTGAAACTCCGCCGGAGCCGGAGTGATGAAGACTCGTGGCTTTACATTGATCGAACTGCTGGTTGCGATCTTCGTGTTCGCGATCGTCAGCGCCATCGCCATGGGCGGCTACAACGAGTTGGTGAAACAAAGTGACATCGCTGGCGCCGGTGCCGCTCGCACGCGCGATGTGCAAGCAGCGGTGCAACGTATGGTCCTGGATTTCACATCGCTCGAGCCGCGCCCGGTTCGCGAGCCACTCGGCGATTCGATGCAACCGGCGTTGCGCGCCGATGCTCGCACCGAACAGATCGCCGATCTCACTCACTCGGGCTGGAGCAATCCCGCCGGTGTGCCCCGCTCCACTCTGCAGCGTGTGTCGTATCGTCTCGAAGACAAGAAACTGCTGCGCGAATATTGGGCGGTGCTCGATCGCACCATGACGGGCGAGCCGCAGAGCGCGGTGCTGATCGATCAGGTCAAGCGCATCGAGCTGCGCTTCATGGATAACAATCGCAGCTGGCACGAGCAGTGGCCGCCGCTGGGATATTCCGCGCCCGACATGGGACAGCTGCGTCCGATCGCGGTGGAGTTCACGCTCGAGCTGGAAGACTGGGGCGAGATCAAACGCCTGATCGAGGTGTCAGGATGAACCGCGCTCGACTCATGACCAGCCGCGCACGCCAGCGAGGCGTCGCGCTAATCACAGCGGTGCTGATCGTGGCGCTCGCGACCATTCTCGCCGTCGACGTGGGCTTCAAGGGCTATCTCGATCAGCGGCGCACGGCGAATACGTTCGCGCTCGATCAATCGTTCGAAGTCGCGCTCGGCGGCGAAGCCTGGGCTGCCGATGTGCTCCGTCAGGACAAGATCCAAAGCCCCAAGCAGGATGATTTCACCGAGGCCTGGGCGACGCCGATTCCGCCCATTCCGCTGGAAGACATCGACGGCGAATTCGAAGGCCAGCTGGAAGACCTGCAGGGCCGGTTCAACCTCAACGACCTGGTCACGTACGACGGCGCCGGCATGGGTGTGGCGAACAAGCCCGCCGTGGAACGCCTGGCGCGCCTGCTGGAGGTGCTGGAGCTGGAACCGAAGTGGGCGACCTTCATCACTGACTGGATCGACGGCGACAACAACGCGGGATTTCCGGACGGCGCGGAGGATCAGGTGTACACCAGCCTGTCGCCACCCTACCGCACCGCGAACATGCCGATCACGCGCACCAGCGAACTACTGGCGTTGCCGGAGTTCGGCCTGGAGCGCTATCGCAAGCTGGAGCCGTTCATCACCGCCCTGCCCGCCGGCACGCCCATCAATCTGTGCACTGCCTCGCCTGAATTGCTGGACGCGATCGTCGAGGGGCGCCGCGAATTCACGCTAGCGCGCGAGACGATGAAACAGACGCGCCAGCAGCGGTGTTTTCCGAACAAGGAAGAATTCGAGCAGGGCCTGTCGCCGCAACAGAAAGAAGAGCTGGGGCAGGAAAAAGTCATCGATGAAACCAGCGATTACTTCCTGGCCACCATCTGGGTCACCCTTGGCACTCATCGGTTCACCCTGTACAGTCTGTTGTATCGTACTGACGGCACCAACCAGGTCCGTCCCATCCTAAGAAGCCACGGAACGCTCTGATGCCGGAACACCTAGTCGTCCGCCTGCATCCTGTCGCGACTGTGCCGCCCGCGGCCGACGCGCAGCCAGCGGCGCCTCAAGCAGCCCCTCAAGCAGAATGGATCGTCGTCGACGGCAGTGGCACTCGCCGCGGCAATGTTTCCTGGGGCTCGCTGCGAGATGCGGCCGAGCAGTCCATCAATCGCAAAGTGATCGTGCTGGTGCCGGGCACCGACGTGCTGTTGGCCGAACCCGTGCTGCCGCTCAAGAGCAGCGGCGCCAAGCTCGCCCAGGTCGTGCCCTTCGCGCTCGAGGAGCAACTCGCCGCCGACGTCGAAGACATGCACTTCGCGGTCGGCAAACGTGATGCTCGACCCGGCACGCCGGTCGCTGCCGTCGCGCATGCGCAGATGGACGAGTGGCGGGCCGCTTTTCAAAACGCCGGCCTGCTCACCGACACCATCCACGCCGAAACATCCGGCTTGCCGGTGGTGACAGGCGCAGTGGCCGTGCTCATCGACGGCAAGCGCGTGTATGTGAAGCGAGAGAATCAACCCGGCGCAGTCATCGACGTCGAGCCGTTGATCGAAGCATTGCAACTCGCACTGGCGAGCGGTGAAGAGTCGCGCGAGCACGTGACCATCTTCGTCTCCGAAGACGACTACGAACGTGAACGCGAGTTGCTGGAAGGTCTGCGTGAATTCACTGCCAGCCTGCAATTGAAGCTGTTGCCGGACGGGCCCTTGCCGCTGCTGGCCGCGAACATCGTGCAGGGAGCGCCGATCAACCTGCTGCAAGGTCAGTACGCGTCCAAGACCAAGATGAATGTTTCCTTCGCACCGTGGCGTTACGCGGCGGTGCTGGCGGCGCTGTTCTTCGCGACGCATGTCGGCTTGAAGACCTGGCAATACTTCCACTACAAGAAAGTGGAAAGTCAGCTGGACGCGCAGATCGCCGAGACCTATCAGCAGGCGCTGCCCGGTTCGCCGGTGCCGCCGCCCTTGGAGGCCCGCCGGCAGATCGAACAGGTTCTGGGCCAGCTGCGCGGCACCGGCCCCGCCAGTGGCATGTTGTCCACGCTGGCCATGCTCAGCGAAGCCATGGCACAGGCACCAGAGACCGATATCGAAGCCCTCTCCTATCGCAAAGACGTCACCGACCTGCGCGTGCTGGCGCCGTCGGTCGATGTGCTCGATCGCATCCGCCAGGTGGCGGGCGAACGCGGCGTGACGGCGGAGATTCAATCCGCGAATCCGCGCGATCAAAAGTTCGAAGGCCGACTGCAGTTCAAAAAGGCAGGCGCCTGAGCCATGCAAAAACTCAAAGATCGATTCAACACGCTGCAGCCTCGCGAACGCATCATCGTCATCGGCGGCGCGATCCTGGTGCTGGTGACGGCGATCTACGTGCTCGGCCTCGCGCCGCTGTACGCAGCCGTGAACGCACAGGCCAAGCGCGTCGATCAGAAGGAAGGCGACCTGGCGTGGATACGCAGCGTCGCGAGTGAAGTGGCGACGTTGAGTGCCTCGGCGCCGTCCCGCCCCGGCCCGAGCAATGAATCGATGGTCGTGCTGATCGATCGCTCCGCACGTGAATGCGGTTTGGCTTCCGCGCTCACCGGTCAGACGCCCAATGGCGAGCACGGCATCCGCGTGCGCCTGGAAGGCGCCGAGTTCGACAAGATCATGGTGTGCCTGGGCACCCTTCAACAAGTCCACGCGGTGGACGTCGAGTCGGCCACGATCGACCGCACCGGCAAGCCCGGCCTGGTAAACGCCAACCTCGTGCTGACGCGCGTCGGCGCCTGATAACTCCAAATCCCTATGAAGCGTTTGTGGCCGTTGATCGCGCTGGGCCTTGGCGCATTCGTCATCTTCGCGCTGGTGACATTACCCGCGAGCGTCGTGCTGTCGCGGCTCGGTTCGGCTGGCATCGCCGCGGCCGGCGTGTCGGGTTCGATCTGGAACGGCAAGGCGCAGGTACTGCAGGTCGGCGGCGTTCCCGTCGGCAGCGTCGAATGGAATCTGCACGTGCTGCCCTTGTTCACATTGCACGCGAATGCTGATGTGAAGGTGTCGCGCGTCGACGGCTTCGCAACCACTGCGGTCAGCATCGGGCCGGGCGGCAATGTCACATTGAAAGGATTGACGGCATCGCTGCCGCTGCAGGCACTCCCGAATATTGCGCCGGGCTGGGCCGCCACCTTGAACGGCAAGTTCACCAAATTGACCTTGGACAAAGGCTGGCCGATCCATGTCGACGGCAGCCTCGACGCGATCGACGTGACCGGACCGGCGCGCAAGCCGGCGAACGTCGGCAGTTATCGTTTGATCTTCGATCCCACGGCATCCACGGCGGAAATGATTCAGGGCGCGATTTCGGATTCCGGCGATGGGCCATTGCAGATCAACGGCACGGTGCGGCTCAAGACGGATCGCAGCTACGAAATCGACGCGTTGGTCGCGACGCGAGCGAACGCTCCGCGCAATCTGGCCAGTGCTTTGGAATATCTCGGCCCGCCAGACGCGCAAGGACGCCGTCAGTTCTCGATGGCCGGCGCGCTGTAACGAACGCTCAGGCCCACTTTCCGGCAGGCGGATTCTTGGCGGCAAAATAGCGCTCGGTGGCGTCGATGAGCTTTTGCTGTTCGCCGTTGATCGAACCGTCCAGCGCCGCGACCCGCCGCATCAGCCTCAACAGCGAACTCACATTCTCCGGCTCGAAGCGCTGCGCGCTGCGCTCCAGGATCTTGTCCAGGTGATCGACGATATATATCTCGTCGCGGATCAGGTGCGAGCTGGCCAGCAGCAGGTCGGCCGCTTCGTCACGTGAAATCTCGAACTCGGCCTGGAAGATGGTTTGTAACTCGCGCTTCTGATCCGAAGTGATATCGCCGTCCGCCTTGGCGATGCCGAGCAGCAGCACCGCCGCCACGTCCATCGGCCGCTCCAGCCTGTAGATCGGCTTGGCGCCATAGGAACGACGCCACTGCCAGCGACGATAAGCCGCGAACGGGTTCAGCGAGCCGAGCTCGAAGCCCGAGCGGGCCAGCGAATTGATGGCCCACAGCAGTCCGGCCAGGGCGGTGATCGCGGCGATGACGATGTGCATACGGCGCCAGAAGATGAACGATTGACGCCGAGTGTAACCAGGGAGCCCGCGAACGCGCGATATTTCACGCCGTCGATTGTGAGCTGCGTCTCTCTACACGCCGACTTCGCGCCACTGTTTCATCAGGGGGAAATAAAGCGCCGCTCGTACCGGCTGCCCCGGCCGAAACAAACGCATCAGGCGGGC
>JBEVKA010000019.1:0-3461 GCA_040509855.1 Steroidobacter sp. | reverse complement strand
GGCAGGCACTGAGGCGCGCCGGAAGCCAAGCTCGGATAGGTGAAGTGAACGCCGCGTGCATCTCCGCCCGCCAGCTCCAGCGTGGAGTAATAAAACAATCGCTCCAGCGACGAAATGGCGTATCCGGTGTTGGTCGGATACTTGAGCATGACGAGTGTCGAGATCACGTTCCGTCTCGTTATTGTTGTAGTGACTTGCGCACGACCGCGCCGACGCGGGCCGGCAGATCGGGCGGACAGTACGAGTGCGTCGGCAAGGTGACGATGCGAGACGCCACGAGACGCGCATTCGGCATGTCGCGGTCCGATTCGGGTAACGATGCGGCCACTTCCGGAACATCGCATAAAGCACTCGGATACGAGGCGGTTGCGCCGATGCCAGCAGCCTCCAGATTCTCCAACAACGCCGCGCGACGATTCGGATCGGTCACCAGGAAGGGCAATCGAGCGTAGGCAGGCTGTGAGTCCGACGGCAGGTCGATCAACTGCACTCCCGGCACTTTGCTGAGCGCCTCGTTCAGTGCCGCGGCTTTGTCACGTCGTCCCTGCGTCAGCGCGGGTAGCTTTTTCAACAGCGTTGCCGCGAAGCCTGCGAGCGTGCCGCTGTATCTCTCGATGGGATAGGTTTCATCGTAAAGCGTGCGGCCGAGTCCGAGGCCCGGCAGCTTGCGAACGACGCCGTACAGAGTAGGGCGGAGCAACGTCGCGTAAGCAGCGAGCTTCACGATCGTCGTTGCGGTTCGCGCGGCGGACGTTGAATGCAGTTGTGCGTGTCGACGATCGAGCGCTGCAGCCAGCTCAGCGTGACTGGCGACGAGCGCGCCGCCTTCGAGACTGGTGATGTTCTTGCCCTTGTCGAAGCTATACAAACCGACATCGCCGAAGCCGCCGACGGGACGACCCGCGTGCGTCGCGCCGAGCGCCTGCGCGCTGTCATCCAACATCCAGACGCCATTTTCTCGCGCGATCGCCTCGATGCTCTGCAGGTGATTGGGAATGCCATACAGATTCGCCGTGACCACCGCGAGCACGCGCGAGAAATCGAATTTACGCAGCGCTTCGGGATCCAGGCTCAACGACGTCGGGTCGACATCGCACAGACGCGGTTTGAGTCCGGCCTTGATGACTGAGGCGGGGACTGAGTAACACGTGTATGCAGGAACGATGACTTCTGTTTTTTTCGGATCTTTGCTCAGGTCCCGCATCGCTTGTAGCGCGAGTACCATGGCGGCGCGACCCGTCGAGAGTAGCCAATAGCGGCGATGCCCCGCGTGCCGCGCGAGTCCTTCGCCGAGATTGATTGCGGCGGATGATCCCAAACCTCGCGCCAGGCTCACTGCGAACGTGACAGGCGAGATCGGCGTGCCCGCCGGTGCGACAAATGCCATGCGCGCAGCCTATGGAATGGACCGCGCCAGCGGCGGCCCGATCAGACGCGTCACCCACAGCGGCAGCTTTTGCCAGGCCTGGATGGCGAGCTTGTATTTAGGATTGTCGACGTTGAGCTGCGGCATCTCACCGCCTTGCGGGCGATGGAAATACCAGTAGAGCTGGCTGGCGTGAGCGTTCCATTTTTTCTTGAAGTCCTCGGCGCCCGAATCCGCGGTGGATCGGCCCAAGTGATAGCGAGTGCAGCCACGCACGCATGCGTCACGAATCATGTCCCACTACAGCGCGTAGTTCGCTTGCAGCGGACGTGACAGCTCAGTGCCGCCGGCCCACAGGCCTTCGACCACGCCGTTGAAATAACCGTTGAACGCGACCGCCACCGGGCGATCTTTTTGTGAGCAAACGAAAATGCGCGTGTGATCGGGCAGCGCCTTCAGGATGGTTTCGAAATAGGAGCGCGCGTAGAACGGCGTGCCTAGCGAGCGCCACGACTGCTCCATCACCGAATAGAAAACATCCAGCAGTTCCGGGCCGCCGTTGCGTACTTCGAGATCGTTCTTTTGCGCGCGGCGGATGTTGGTGCGATGTTTGGATGCGTACTTGTTCCAGATCGTGTCCGGGTCCGGCGCCAGCTCGATGTGCATGCTGATCTTGCGCGTGGACACGGCCATGTCGGTCTCGATGGCCGAGGCGCAGCGCAGCTCGAGGTAGTCCACCTTCAATTCGTTGGCGCGTTTGCGCGCTTCACGCACGAGCGCGTCGGTTGCAGCGGCGTCGACGGCGACCGGTCCTCCGTAGTTGACGAAGGGCATGGAGCAGAGCACTCGACCGAATACCGGGCTGGCGACCAGCGTCAGCGGCAGCACTCCGCGAATCTTGCCCGCGTCGCGCGCGATGAGATTGAAACTCGGATTGCGCAGTGCGCGCGCATTGATGTCGGCCCACTCGAACAGGTGATAAAACGAGCCCTGCGGATGATGCTGCAGAAACGCATTCCACTCGGCGGCGTGCGCGGGAGTGGCAAGCTCAACGGAAGGCTGCGCGGTGGCATTGGAGGGGGCGGCATGGGAAACCACGGCAACAGTCATCAGCGCTTACTCGAGTCCTGCAAGGTTTGTAAGAATTCTAAAAACGCAGCGGCCGCCATGGTACGGCCCCGCTCGTTGAAATGGCCACCGTCATAAGTCCATTCGCGCGCCAGCGAGGGCACGCGCGCACCGTTATCGTTGAGTTCGCACACTTTGCCATCGGCGCGCTGCGATTGTAGCGCCGCGAGGTCGAACAACTCGCGACCGGCGCCGAAGTGTTCCCGAAGTTGTCGATTGAACCAGTCGCGGGCGCGATTGCCGACGATGGTTGGATGCCGATGGCCGAGCGCGCGGCGCAGCCACGCATACGGACCTTCCGGCAGTGACCGCAAAGGCACCGTGCAATGTACCAAGCGGATCGACGGGAGCACTGTGGACAGCTGCTCAATCGCCGTCTCGTAGTGTCTCCACAGCTGTTCCGCCTCGGCCTGGGTGGCGATGTCGACATAACAGAACTTGAGCAGCGCCAGGTCGATTTCTGGCCGATGTTTCGCAGTGAGCAGGTCACGAAATGCCGTGATTTTGGTAAGTGGTTCTCGGTTTATGCCCATTCGTTCGTGGACGATGATGTGTCCGCCTTTGCGGAGCACGTCGGTCGAATGGGATTCCAGGCCGCCGCGCAGCTGAGCCAGGTCGAGCACCTGTGCGACATAAGATCCGCGCCGGACCAGCTCGTCGACGCCCGCAAGAATGTCTGCGCCCACGGATTGATGCGCGAAAAATGTCTTCATCAACGCCTGATCGAACGATTGCGCCGGAATTCTGGCGCGTGGAGCTCGTTGTCGCCGGCCGGATACGTGGGGCGGAGACCAGCAGCTTATTCAGGGACGCGCTGGCAGACCAGCGCACGCGTCCTACATAAAGTATTTACCGAATCAGTTCTGAACGGATTTGGCGACAGTTTGCCCGCGGGCGGGGAGCGTATACGCTCCCGGCGCGTTGAGGCACGAGAGCATTGTAACGGCGGCACAGCCGTTGCAGCCAA
>JBEVKA010000018.1:0-11311 GCA_040509855.1 Steroidobacter sp. | reverse complement strand
CACTTTCTTCGGATCGCCGCCGTAACGCTCGATGTTCTTCATCACCCAAGCCACGGATGCCGCGGTGTCTTCGAGAATGCTGGCGGTCTTGGCCTTGGGTGAGAGCCGGTAGCTCACCGCGACCAGCGCGATGCCCTGGTCCTCGAGATTGGGAAAATAACGTGAGCCGGCGGTGAGACCGCCGCCGTGGAACCAAACAACCGTCGCGTAGCCCCTGGCTGCCTTCGGATAATAGATATCGAGCTTGCAGTGCTCTTTCTGGTATTGATCGCGTGCGTCGGCGTAGTACGCGATGTTGTTCTCGGTGACGTACTCCTGCTTCGGCGCCGACTGCGCGAACGACGCGACGCTGGCCAGCACACAGACGAGTCCGATCATCAACGCACGTCCGAGACTCATGCACTTCCTCCCCATGCAGCGTTTTGCCTGAGCCGATTATGACCCGGGCCGATTATGACTCGACCTCGACTTAGACGCGCAGCTATTTGTCTGAGATAATCCGTCCGTCAATCCAAGGACCCTGCCATGCGAAAACTCTCCCGTCGGCTGCAAGGGCCGTGCGATTGGCTGCTTTGTGCCCTGCTGCTCGCGGCACCTGCCTCAGTTCTTGCACAGACAACCGCTCCGGGCGAGCGCGTGTCGATCAACACCGGGTGGCGTTTCCAGATGGGCGATCCGCCGGAAGCGAAACAGCCGTTGTTCTACGACGTGCGACCCACCGTCATCATCACTGAAGACGGCAAGCCTGCGGATGCGCAGCCAACCGAAGCGGAGAAACTCGCGGCGTCGAAGCTACGAGTGCTGAAGCCGTGGATTCTGCCTTCGGGCAACGCTTTCATCAAAGATCCCGCGCGTCGACATCAACGCCCTGCTGGCGATCCCGGCGGCGATGTTTCCTATGTGCAAGCGTCTTTCAACGACAGCGGCTGGCGCGGCGTCGATCTGCCGCACGACTGGGCGATCACCGGGCCTTTCATCACCGACGGTCCGTTCGGCGGCATGGGCCGGTTGCCGAGCTGGGGCATTGGCTGGTATCGCAAGCAGCTGCAGATTCCGGCGTCCGATCGCAATCGCTCCATCTTTCTCGATATCGACGGCGCGATGTCGTACGCCAGCGTCTGGCTCAACGGCAAGCTGGTGGGCGGATGGCCGTATGGCTACAACTCCTTCCGCCTCGATCTCACGCCGCATGTGAATTGGGGCGGCGTGAATCAACTGGCAATCCGCCTCGACAATCCGGAGCACTCGGCGCGCTGGTATCCGGGTGGCGGCCTGTATCGCAATGTATGGCTCACCAAGACTCATCGCGTGCACGTGACTCACTGGGGCACGCAGGTGACGACGCCTCAGGTCTCCAAGTCCGCCGCGACCGTGGACGTCGCGGTGTCGATCGATAATGACTCACAAGCCGAATCGTCGGTCGATGTGGCAACCGACATCTATGCTTTGGATGCTGCCGGCAAGCGAGTCGGCAAAGTGGTCGCCAGGATCAAACCCGCGACTGTGCAGATTGCTGCTGGCGCCAGCACCAACACACGAGGCTCGATCACGATCGCCAATCCGCGCTTGTGGGGACCGCCGCCCACTCAAACGCCGAATCGTTATGTGGCCGTGACGACGATCTCACGCGGTGGCACAGCCATCGATCGTTATGAAACCCGCTTCGGCATTCGCTCGATTCGCCTCGATCCGAACAAAGGCGTGTATGTAAACGACGAGCACATTCCGCTCAAAGGCGTGAACAATCATCACGACCTTGGCGCGCTCGGCGCCGCTTTCAACGTGCGGGCCGCGGAGCGCCAGCTGGAAATGCTGCTGGAAATGGGTTCCAACGCGCTGCGCATGAGCCATAACCCACCGGCGCCCGAGTTGCTGGAGCTGACCGATCGCATGGGCATCCTGGTGATGGACGAAGTGTTCGACTCGTGGGAACGCAAGAAGACGCCGCTCGACTTTCATCTGATCTTCCCTGACTGGCACGAGCAGGATCTGCGCTCGATGCTGCGCCGAGACCGCAACTCCCCTTCCATCATCATGTGGAGCGTCGGCAATGAAGTCGGCGAGCAATACACCGGTGAGGATGGCGCGAACATTGCGCGCAAACTGGTGAACATCGTGCGTGAGGAAGACGCCGAGCAACGCCTCGCTACCACTGCGATGAACTGGGCCAAGGCCGATATGCCGCTGCCCGGCGCAGTCGACGTAGTGAGTCTGAACTATCAAGGCTCGGGCATTCGTAGTCTGCCGGGCCAGTTCCCGGTGTTTCGCGCCGCGTTCCCGAACAAAGTGATTCTTCACAGCGAGAGCGCGTCGGCGCTCAGCAGCCGTGGCGAATATCAGTTCCCTGTGTCTGGCAGCATCAGCGGTCCGGTGCGGCCGGGATCGGGCGGCGATCCCAAGACGCGACAGGTCAGCTCATACGAGTTGTACGCGGCTGACTTCGGATCGTCCGCGGATCGCTCGTTCGCGTCGCTGGATCAGAATCCCTACGTTGCCGGTGAATTCGTCTGGACCGGTTGGGACTATCTCGGCGAGCCGACGCCGTACTATTCCGCGCGCAGCTCCTACTCCGGCATCATCGACCTCGCCGGCTTCAAGAAAGATCGTTTTTATCTCTATCAAGCACGCTGGCGCCCGGACCTGCCCATGGCGCATTTGTTGCCGCACTGGACGTGGCCGGGGCGCGAAGGCGAAGTCACGCCGATTCATTTGTTCACTTCAGGCGATGAAGCCGAAGTGTTCGTCAACGGCAAGTCGCAAGGTCGCAAGAAGAAAGGACCTTATGAATACCGGCTGCGCTGGGACTATGTGACGTACGAGTCCGGTGAAGTGCGTGCGGTGAGCTACAAGGATGGCAAGGAATGGGCGACCGCCACGGTGCGAACCGCGAATGCACCGTCGAAACTCGAGCTGACACCGGACCGCGCGAAGATCCGGGCCGACGGCTTGGATCTGTCGTTCGTCACGCTGCGCATCCTCGATGACAAAGGTGTGCCCGCGCCGACCGCGAAGAATCGCATTCGCTTCAGTGTCGAGGGTCCGGGTGAAATCGTCGCCACCGACAATGGCGATCCGACCAGCTTCGAGCTGTTTCAATCGCCCGAGCGCGAGGCGTTCAATGGCTCGTGCCTCGTGATCGTGCGCGGCAAGCCGGGAACGGCGGGAAAGATCACGCTGCGCGCCGAAGCTTCAGGACTTCAAGGCGCGAGCGTCATTCTCGATACGAATCGTTAGTTGAATCGCGGGGGCTGCGCCGGCAGCCCTGCAATCTCATTACAATGTCTGGGGCGCGTTGAGCATTCGAACACGCTGCGTCGTCGATCCCGGCGCCGTGAACGGTTCATCGAGCAGCACTCTGTTCTCACGCATCGGCGAGCGGATCAGTGCGCCGTCATCGACTTGCTGACCCGCCTTCAGCTGCATTCCCGGCGCAGTGCCGCTGGCCGCCGGACAGACCTGATTGTTACTTGCGCGGTACGCGAGGGCCACTTGCAAGCGACGCTCGGTGGTATCGCCCAGCTCACGCGTGAAATCGTCACCGACGGAGCAACCATTCACCCGAGCAGTGCCCGTGCCGCTGGCGTTCTGCGGCGTGAAGCCATCCGCATAGTCACCGAAGCCCTGCGCGTTGAATCCCTGGAACTGGATTGAAAAGTAGGTGGTGCCACAGTTGCTGTAGGGATAGAAGCCGTACGGCTTGCCGCACGTCGTCGAACCGATCTGATAGACCTGCACGCCGACACCGCGCAGACCGTTGATGATGGACTCGCTGGCCGAGCATGTATTGGAACCGGTAATCACATAGACGCGGTTCAAATTCAGCGTCGGCAACACGGTACCACGAGCAACGCCGATTCCCTGCGTCGTGGTGTGAAACGGCGTCGGTGTGAGCGGCTGATTGGTGACGGGATTGGTGCTCGGATATTTGTCGCTGAACGCCAGACGTTCGAACGTTTGACCGGCCGTCGGCACACTTCCCGCGATCATGTATGCCAGCTCACTGGCGATATCGAGGAAACCGCCGCCGTTGTAGCGCAGGTCCAGGACCAGGTCCTGAATGTTCGCCGCGCGCAGCGTATTCACTGCGTCGATGAGCCCCTGCTCGGCGGTGGCGATGTGATCGTTGAACAGCAGGTAGCCCACCGGCACACCCGACTGGTCGATGACGCTGACCGTCGGCACCGGATCGAGCGTGACTGCGAGCGGCGTCATCGTGACATCGCGAATGGTGCCGGACAACTCACGGACGCGGAATGTGTGCGCCCTGCCGGCGATGCTGGGAAACATCGCCTCGTTGAGCGTATCCACAGCGGCTTGCGTGTTGGCGTTCACGACATCGACACCGTCCGCAAACAACACTTCGACGCCACGGGTCAGATTCGCGGATGCCGCCGTCGCCGGCGTGCCTGGCTCGACAAACGCAACGACCACTCTGCGCGGCGGCGTTCTCGCCACCAGCATCCACTGCGCGCCATAGCCGAGCTCGATGCCAGAGCGGGACAGGTCTTCCCAAACATCGGTGGGATACGTGAAATGAAATTGATCCTTCGCGCGCCCCGAGTTCGTGGTCTGCGCGGTCTTCAGCACGTCGAGGAAATAGTCCTCGGTCGAGAAGCCGGTGGGATTGCGATCCGGCACTTCGCGATACCAAAGATAATATTCATTGGTCCACGAGCGCAGGAACATGTTCTCGGCGAAGGTCGTGCCGGAGCGGTCGTCGGTGCCAGCGCGAGGCGCCGCGCATTGATCGGCGAGGCCCGATGATGCTGGAAACACTCCTTGAGTGTAATTGCCACTGGCCACTCGACCGCCGCCATCACCGCCGCCGCATCCGGCCAGCGCACTCAATGCGATCGCCAGTAATGATCCCCGCGCGACAAAACCCATGACAGGCGACTCTCCTATGCAAGTGGCCCTATGCAGATGTCACCGCTTGTACTACGTTGCAAACACACGACGCAACCATACGCCGCGCACATCTAGCATACGAACGGCGTTCAGCCACGATACATCTCATCCCGGGGAAGTTCATGATCCTCGCGCCCGCGGCCATTGCCGATATCGACACTGTGCTACTGCTGGTAAACGCCGCTTACCGCGGCATCGGCGCCAAGGCGGGCTGGACCAGTGAAGATGGAATCGTTCGCGGCACACGAGTGGATGCAGATGCCGTGCGATCCTTGCTGTCACAGCAAGACACTGTGATCTTGCTCATGCGAAGAGACGCCGCGTCGGCTCCGATCGGTTGCATCACCGTGCGCATGGAAAATGAGTCGACGTGCGAGCTGTCGATGTTCGCAATTCATCCCGATGTACAAGTCGGCGGTCAGGGACGAAAGCTGGTACGAGCGCAACGGCTATCGCCGCACCGGCGACACCAAGCCCTTCCCCTACGACGACCCGAGCCTCGGCGAGCCGCTGCAAGATGATCTGCACTTCGTGGTGCTGGCGAAAACGCTCACGCCTGCTTGAGTGAGAAACTGCCTTGACAGTTTTGAGTCCGACCCTACAATAGCGCGCTCTTCCGGCGGCTCACGTCGGATCCGAAGCGGGAATAGCTCAGTTGGTAGAGCGCAACCTTGCCAAGGTTGAGGTCGCGAGTTCGAGCCTCGTTTCCCGCTCCAAAATCTCTATAATTTCCAATCCAGCCAGGTAGTTACGCGCGATCAGCGCGGCCCGGACCGCATCAGGTCAGGCCATGCGGCGCGCAGGTAGATAATCATCGACCACAGCGTCAGGGCCGCTGCGGCGACCAGGCAATAAAAGCCGAGTTCGAACGCCGGGATGAACCACACATCCTCGCGAAACAGCATCATCGACAGGCCGGTCATCTGGACGATCGTTTTGATCTTGCCGATCGATGAGACCGCGACCTTGGCCCTCGCACCCACTTCGGCCATCCACTCGCGCAAGGCCGAGATCGTGATCTCGCGACCGACGATCACGGTGGCGGTGAGTGTGATGATCGTGTGTGGATTGAACACGAAGAACTCGAGCGACGGCGGGTTGTAGCTCACCAGCAGGATCAGCGCGACTGCGACCATCAACTTGTCCGCGACCGGATCGAGGAAGGCGCCGAGCGCCGAGGTCTGCCCGAGCTTGCGCGCGAGATAGCCGTCCAGCGAATCGGTGATGGCCGCGAGAATGAACACCCACGCGGTCGCCGCCTTGGCCCAGGGCTGCGGCATATAGAAGAGTGCGACCACCAGCGGAATCATGATGATCCGCGCCACGGTCAGGATGTTCGCGATGGGAAAAGTCACCGGGGTGGATTGTAAGGACTTTTCAGCCGTTCGCGTGTAGTACGTCATAGATCGATTGAGCCAGCTTGCGACTGATGCCGTGGACCTTGGCAAGGTCATCGATTCCAGCACGGCTCACCCCTTGAAGACCCCCGAACTGCCTCAGCAGTTCCCTCCGCTTGCGGGGTCCGAGACCCGGAACCGTCTCCAGCACCGACTGGGTTCGCGCTTTCGCGCGCCGGGCGCGATGGCCGGTGATCGCGAACCGATGCGCCTCGTCACGCACGCGTTGGATCAAATGTAGCGCTGGCGAGTCCGGCGGCAACAGTGTCGGCAGCTCGTGTCCCGGCAGGAACAGGCGCTCCTGCCCCGGCCGCCGATCCGCGCCCTTGGCGACGCCGACGATCAGGACGCCGTCGATCTCCATTTCCTTGAGCACGTCGGTCGCCTGAGCGAGCTGGCCGGGACCGCCGTCGATCAACAGTACGTCCGGCATCGGCGCTTCACCTTTCTTGATCCTGGCATAGCGTCGCGACAGTGCCTGGCGCATGGCGCCGTAATCGTCACCCGGCGCCAATCCGTCGATGTTGAAGCGACGATAGTCGCTCTTGATCGGACCTTCCGGACCGAACACCACGCACGACGCGACGGTGCGCTCGCCCATGGTGTGACTGATGTCGAAACATTCCATGCGCGCGGGAGGATTCGGCAACCCGAACACTTCCTGGACGGCTTGCAACTGTTCGATGCTGGTCGCCTCGGTGGCCCGGCGCATCTTCACGCCGAGTTCGGCGTTCGTGCGCGCCATCTCCAGCCAGCGCGCCCGCACGCCGCGAACGTTGGGACGAATGCGCACCGCCCGCTCCATGCGCTCGGTGAGCGCCTGCTCCAGCGTGTCCGCATCCTCGATCGGTTCGTTGACGAGAATTTCGCCCGGCGCCTCGCGCCCCAGGTAGTACTGCGCCAGGAAGCCGGACAACAACTCGCCAGCTTCGGCAATACCCGGCCGCGGAAAGAAATTGCTGCTGCCCAGATTGCGCCCGCCTCGCACGAAGACGATCGATACGCAGTGATCGCTGCCATGAGACACGAGCGCGACCGCATCGATGTCCTCGGTCGCGTTGCGCGTTACCGATTGAGTCGAGTGAATCGCCTTGATGCCATTGATCTGATCGCGCAAGCGCGCTGCACGTTCGAATTCCAATGCCTGCGACGCCTCCTCCATGCGCTGCGCCAGGTCGTCGATCAGCTCGGCGCCCTTGCCTTCCAGCACTTTGATCGCGTCCTTCACATCCTGGCCGTACTCTTCGGGCGAGATCAAGCGTACGCACGGTCCCGAACAGCGTTTGATCTGATGCTGCAGGCACGGCCGCGATCGATTGGAGAAAAACGAATCGCTGCAGGGACGCAGCAGGAACAGCTTCTGTAACAGCAGAATGGTTTCGCGCGTCGCGCGTGCGTTCGGATATGGACCGAAGAATCGACCCGGCAGCTTGCGACTGCCGCGGTAAAAACTGATGCGTGGATATTCCTGTTCGGTGGTGACGTACAGATAAGGAAAGCTCTTGTCATCACGCAGCGTGACGTTGTATCGCGGCCGGTGCCGCTTGATGAGGTTGTATTCGAGCAGCAGCGCCTCGGTCTCGGAGGCGGTGACAGTCACTTCGACGTTGGCGACCTGCGCCACCATCGCCATGGTCTTCGCGGCCTGCGCCTTGCCGACGAAATACGTGGTCAACCGGTTCTTGAGATTGCGCGCCTTGCCGACGTACAGCACTTCGCCGTCGGCGCCGATCATGCGATACACGCCGGGACGTTGGCTGACGTTGGCCAGGAACAGCTTGGAATCGAAGGCCGCGCTCATGGTGAGCCCATAGTCTATCAATCAGCCGTGTCAGCCTGTGACCAGTTGCCGGGCGCGCGCGAACACCGCCTCGAACATCTCTTCGGTCAGGCGGCGCGTGTTGGTGTTGTAGCGGCTGCAGTGATACGAATCGATCAAACGTTGCCCGCCGGGCAAGTCGAACTCCGCGCCGTGCGCGAACTTGTATGCGCCCACTTTCAATCCAAGCGTGCGCAGACAGGCGTTGTGCCCGATAGAACCGAGGGCCAGCAGCACGACACCCTTGGGCGCTTGCGCCAGCTCAGCCTGTAGATAGTGATTGCAGGTGGTGATCTCAACCGGCAGCGGCTTGTTCTCGGGCGGAACGCATTTGACCGCGTTGGTGATGCGCGCGCCGAGCAGCTTCAAGCCGTCGTTGCGATGAGTGGATTCGGGTTTGCTCGCGAAACCGAAACGATGCAGGGTCTTGTACAACAGCACGCCTGCGTAATCGCCGGTGAACGGCCGCCCGGTTGCATTCGCGCCGTGAAAACCGGGAGCGAGGCCGACGATGATGAGCTTGGCTCGGCGATCGCCGAACGGTGCGACCGGGGCGCAATAGTAGTCGGGGAATTCCTTGCGACCTGCCTCCAGAAACTGCGCCAGCCGCGGGCAATCGGTGCACGTGCGATCGAAGACTTTGCCGTCGGAGGGCCACAGGCCATTGGCAGCGGGATCGTGAGCTTGAAGCGCCGGGATATCGGCATCGCGGCGCTTCAAGCTGCGCGGCAGGTGAATCGGGGCGGATGACTTGCTCATCCGCCCATTGTAGAGCGAGCTAGCTCGCCTTGTGGAACTGCTCTTCCTCCGTCGAACCTTTCATCGCCGTCACCGACGACTGGCCCGCGGTCACGGTCTGCGTCACATCGTCGAAGTAGCCGGCGCCGACTTCGCGTTGATGCTTGGTCGCGGTATAACCGTCCTTCTCGGCCGCGAACTCCTGCTCCTGGAGCTGCACATACGCCGCCATCTGCGAAGACTTGTAGCCTTTCGCCAGCTGATACATCGAGAAGTTCAGCGCATGGAAGCCGGCCAGCGTGATGAACTGGAACTTGTAGCCCATCGCGCCGAGCTCGCGCTGGAACCTGGCGATGGTGGCGTCGTCGAGTTTTTTCCTCCAGTTGAACGACGGCGAGCAGTTGTACGCCAACAGTTTCCCAGGAAACTGCTTGTGCATGCCCTCGGCGAACAATCGCGCCTCGTGCAGATCCGGCTTGCCGGTTTCGCACCAGATCAAATCCGCGTACGGCGCGTACGCGAGACCACGTGCGATCGCCTGCTCCAGACCAGCGTTCACATAAAAGAACCCTTCGCTGGTGCGATCCTTCGACTGGATGAACGGACGATCACGCTCATCCACGTCCGCGGTGAGCAGGTTCGCCGACTCCGCATCCGTGCGCGCAACCAGGACCGTCGGAACACCGGCGGTATCGGCAGCCAACCGCGCAGCGACCAGTTTGCTGATCGCCTCCGACGTCGGCACCAGCACCTTGCCGCCCATGTGCCCGCACTTCTTCGCCGACGACAACTGATCTTCGAAGTGAACGCCGGCCGCGCCCGCTTCGATCATGCTCTTCATCAGCTCGAATGCATTCAGCACCCCGCCGAAGCCTGCTTCGGCGTCGGCAACGATGGGTTTGATCCAATCCACGGAAGTGTCGCCTTCCGCCGTATTGATCTGATCCGCTCGCAGCAACGTGTTGTTGATGCGACGGACCACCGACGGCACCGAGTTCGCCGGATACAGCGACTGGTCCGGATACATTTCTCCGGCGAGGTTGGCGTCACCCGCCACCTGCCAGCCGGACAGATAAATCGCATCGAGGCCTGCCTTCACCTGCTGCATGGCCTGGTTGCCCGTCAGCGCGCCGAGCGCGTTCACGAACGGCTTTTCGTTGACGTACTTCCATAGCTTTTCCGCGCCCAGCCGCGCCAGCGAATGTTCGATGTGCACAGAGCCGCGCAACCTCACGACATCCTCGGCCTTGTAGGGCCGTTCGATGCCCTTCCAGCGCGCATTGGTTTGCCACTCTTTGCGCAGTTGTTCGGCGGTAGACAGTGTCATGAGAACCTCGAAGTGAATAATGACCAGTCAGAAATCAGTGGATGACTCGATACGCCGGCAAAGTGATGAAAGTTTCAAAGTCCGTGGCAGTAGTGACGACATCGAGCAGCACAGCGGCGCGCTCGAAATTGCCGCTGACATAGACTTGCTCGCCGAGCGTGGCTTTCAACTTGTTGAGCTCTTCACGTGTAGTGGTGCGAAACAGCTCGACGGTGACTTTGCGACCATCCTCGAATCGACCAGCGGGATGTTTGATCCATTGCCAGATCTGCGCGCGTGAGATCTCCGCCGTGGCGGCGTCTTCCATCAGATTGTTGATGGGCACGCAACCGAGCCCGCCCAACCAAGCCGCGATGTATTGAATCGATACGCTGACGTTGCTGCGCAAACCTGCTTCAGTAATCGCGCCCTGCGGAATCTGCAGCAGGTCACGCGCAGTGATCGTCACATCGGGCGCCTCGTGCAATTGATTCGGCGTCGGCATCAATCGATCGAACACTTCCATCGCGAGCGGCACGAGTCCGGGATGCGCGACCCATGTGCCGTCGTGACCATCACTGGCTTCGCGCTCTTTGTCTGCGCGAACCTTTGCCAGCGCGGCTTCGTTCGCCTGGCTGTCGTTCTTGATGGGAATCTGCGGCGCCATGCCGCCCATCGCAAATGCGCCGCGACGGTGACAGGTGCGAATCAGCAGCTTGGAATAGGAGCGCAGGAAGTGCGTCGTCATGGTCACTGCCTGACGATCCGGCAGCACGAAATCCGGCCGGCGGCTGAACTTCTTGATGAAGCTGAAGATGTAATCCCAGCGGCCGCAATTCAGGCCGACGATGTAATCGCGCAGCTCATACAGGATCTCGTCCATCTCGAACGCGGCGAGAATGGTTTCGATCAGCACCGTGACCTTGATGGTCGAAGGCTCGAGCCCAAGTTGCCGTTCGGAATAATTGAGCACCTCGGCCCACAAGCGCGCTTCGCGATGGTTCTCGAGCTTCGGCAAATAGAAATACGGCCCGGTGCCACGCGCCTTCAGCGACGCGTGGTTGTGGAAGAGGTAGAGGCCGAAGTCGACGAACGCGCCAGGGATCTGCTTGCCGTCGAGCAGCAAATGCTTCTCGTAGAGGT
>JBEVKA010000017.1:0-4643 GCA_040509855.1 Steroidobacter sp. | reverse complement strand
TCGATCTGTCCGCAGATCGAAATTATTGAAGCGCGGCCGGCCCATGTCGGCGAACCGGACCCCCACCCACAGCCGGGACCCCCTCGTCGAGAGTCACTCTTGCGACCTGTGAATCTAGCGGGCGTGTTCCACGTCATCCTCTACCAGCCGGAAATTCCTCCAAACACCGGCAACATCATCCGGCTCTGCGCCAACACCGGCTCGACGCTGCATCTAATCCGGCCTTTGGGTTTTGATATCAGCGAGAAGGCCGTGCGCCGCGCCGGCATGGACTACGCGGATTTAGCTAACGTTCGTGCTTGGGACTCGTTGCCCGATTGTTTCAACGAGATCACCCCTAAACGCTGGTTCGCGATCTCGACTCGCGGCCGAACTCGCTACGACCAAGCGCAATTCGTTCCCGGCGACGCTTTCCTCTTCGGCCCCGAGACTCGCGGCCTGCCGCAAGACCTGCTCGATACCTGCCCCGCCGAACACCGCCTCACCATTCCCATGCGTCCCGGCAACCGCAGCCTGAACCTCTCGAACGCCGCCGCTGTGATCGTCTATGAAGCCTGGCGACAGCTGCAGTTCGCCATCACTCCGGTTTGAGCGCCCTGCTCATTAATTCCTTCACGGCATCCTTCGGCGCGACGCCCTCATACACAACCCGATAGACCTGCTCGCAAATCGGCATCTCAACGCCCGCGCGTTGAGCAACTTCCCGCACGGCGCGGGCTGCAAGCACACCTTCGACAACTTGGCCGATGGTCTTCTGCGCGGCCTCGACCTGCTCGCCCGAGGCAAGCGCCAATCCGAAGCGACGATTGCGTGACTGATTGTCAGTGCAGGTGAGCACGAGGTCGCCCAGTCCTGCCAACCCCATGAATGTTTCTTTCCGGGCACCCAGCGCAACGCCGAGCCGCGTCATCTCAACCAAGCCGCGAGCGATCAAAGCAATGCGCGTGTTCGCGCCAAACCCGAGTCCATCGGAAATGCCTGCGCCAATGGCCATGACATTCTTGATGGCGCCGCCGACCTCGACGCCAGTGACATCGGTCGATGTGTAAGCACGGAAGTTTGCACCAGAAAACCGCTGCGCCAACTCACTAGCAAACGTCGCATCACTGGAAGCGATCGTCATCGCAGTCGGCAACCCCGCGCCGACTTCCTTCGCAAACGTTGGCCCCGAAATCACAGCGCTGGGAACACGCTCGCCAAGCACTGCTTGCGCGACCTGATGCGGCAACAAGCCGGTTGAAAGCTCAAACCCTTTGGTAGCCCAAGCGACGCGTGCGTCCGACCGAAAATGCGGAGCGATCTCCTGCAGCGTCCCGCGCAACGCGTGACTCGGAACCGCGACGATGACATCACGGCTCGCACGCAAGGCCAACTGCAAGTCAGGTTCGACTCGCAGCTGCTCGGGAAATACAGCGTCGGGAAGATAGCGAACGTTACGGCGATCGCGGGCCAGTTCGGCCAGATGCTTCGCGTCGCGGCCCCACAGCGAAGTGGGCGCGACACGAGCTAGTTGAATTGCGAGCGCCGTTCCCCAGGAACCGGCACCCAGCACCGCGCACGTCGAACCGTCGGTCGCCACGGCAGCAGCCTCTGGCGCGACAGACATGGTGAGATCAGTTCACTACGGCGTCCGGGGTACCCGGAGCAGTGCCCTGCTGAGCGCGCGCCGCGGCCTGTGCGAACAGCGCATCGAAATTCACCGGCGGCAACAGGAACGGCGGGAAGCCGCCCTTCATCAGCAGATCGGAAATGACCTGGCGTGCATAGGGCAACAGATAGTTCGGACAGAAGATGCCGAGCAGCCGCTGCATGTCGCCGTTGGGAACATTGCGAATGCCGAACGCGCCGGCCTGCTGCAGCTCGACCAGCCACAGCGTCTTGCTGTCCGCCTGCGCTTCGACGCGGACGGTCAGCACGACTTCCTTCATCTCGCCGCCGATGTCGTTGACCGCGGTGTTGAGGTTCAGGTTGATCGTGGGATTGGTCTGGGGATTCACGCGCGGACCGGTCGGCGCTTCGAAAGACACGTCCTTGAGGTAGACCGCCTGCGGCGCGAACTGCGGCGCGTTGGGATCAGCGCTCTGGCCGTTGCTGGCGGGAATTTCGTCAACCATGATGGATCCTCTGTCGCGTTCGTCGAATAGTAATAGGCGCGGAATACACGAGTATGACTGACCCGCGCCGGTCGCCGTCGGTTCTGGCCAAGTGCTGGCGGGTCTTACTTGGGCAACTGGGCGAGCAGTTTATCCAATTCCCCCGAGCGATCGAGTGCCGCGAGGTCGTCATAGCCACCCACGTGGCGCTCGCCAATGAAAATCTGCGGGACCGTGCGACGGCCGCCGCTCTTCTGCAGCATCACGTCGCGCTCTTTGGCGTCCTCGTCGATCTTGATCTCGCGGAACTCGGCACCCTTGCGTTCCAGCAGGTTGCGGGCCCGCTGACAGTAACCGCACCACGCGGTTGAATACATCACGATGCCGGTCGATGCGCTCATGAGCTCTTCCCGTCTTTCTTGGCGGGACCCTTCACCAGCGGCAGGTTTTCCTGTCGCCAGCTGTTCAGGCCGCCGCTCAAGGTGACCACTTTGGTGAAGCCCGCCGTGCGTAGCGCGCGGGCCGCCGCCGCTGAGCTGAAGCCGCCGTCGCAATAGACGATCACCGGCTTTTCCTTGAATTTCTTCAAGGTTTCCGCGCGGGTGGCGATCTCCGCCGCCGGGATGTTCCGCGCCTCTATGATATGTCCCGCCTCGTAGTCCTTGGCGTCGCGAACATCCAGCAGCAGCGCGCCGGTGTTGGCGAGCCGGACCGCGTCCGCCGTGCCGACACTATTGCTGCCCCGAGAGCGTTGACGCATCTCGATCACGACGGCAAGAACGGCGAGAATCGCGGCCGCGGCGACGAGGAAGGGATGATTGGTGGTGTATTCGAAAAATCGATTCATTGCAGCAGGTCGGACAGACACCCGGAGCGGGGCTGGCAAAAGGGCGCGAAGTATAACAGTCGGGCCGCTCTGGCTAGTTCCCCGCCTGTAATGTCAAATCCACGCCTCATCGCGGCCGTGCTGGCCACTCTGTGCACACTCTGGTTGCCCCCGGCCCTATTTCAAGGCTCGTCCGGCGCCTGGGCGGCGGGCGCCAATCCCGACGTCAAGGAGGCCGAGCTCAAACAGGTTCGCGGCCGCATCGATTCCATTCGCCGGGCCATCCATGCCGATGCGGAACGTCGCGACGCGCTGGCCGGGCAGGTCAAGGAAGCCGAGTTGAAGATCCAGTCGGCCCGGGAACGCCTGTCCGACGTTCGCGCTCAACGCATCGCCTCCGAAAATCGTCTCGCCGAATTGAAGGACGAACAGGCGGCGACCAACAAACGCATCGACGCCGAACGCGACGCGTTGGCCGCGGAAGTGAAGGTCGCATATATGAATGGGCGTAAGGAGCAGCTGAAGCTATTGCTCAATCAGCAGGATCCCGCGCAGCTCGGACGCATGATGGCGTACTACGGATATTTCGGGCGTGCGCGTGCCGAGCGGATTACAGCGATCGGCGAGCACCTGGCGCACCTCGAACTCATTGCAGAAAACATTACTGCTGAAACCGAAAAACTGCGTGCGCTGGAAACCGATCAGGCGCGCGATGTGAAAACGCTCGCGGGCGCACGCGACCAACGAGCGCGCACGCTGGCTCAAGTGCAGTCGAAAATAAAAAATCGCAATGACGAGCTCGCCAAGTTACAGCGCGAGGCGCAGGCCTTGGAAAAACTCGTCGAAGAGTTGCGGCGGGCGATCGAAGAATTTCCCGAGCTGGCCGAACAGCCGTTTCAACGCGTGAAAGGCAAGTTGCCGTGGCCCGTCAAAGGCTCACTGCTCGCACGCTATGGACAACTGCGCGCTGGCGGTCCGCTGAAATGGCAGGGCGTCGTCATTGGCGCGGAGCGCGGCACTCAGGTGCGCTCACCTTATTATGGCCGGGTTGTGTATGCAGACTGGTTGCCCGGCCTGGGACTGCTCGTGGTGGTCGACCATGGCGGTGGATATATGAGTTTGTATGGTCATAACGAGCAGGTGTATCGCCGCGTCGGTGACCGAGTCTCGCCCGGCGACGCACTGTCAGCAGTGGGAGACGCGGCGGGATTAGGTAAGCCGGGGCTCTATTTCGAAATCCGCAAAGGTCGCGAAACGCTCGATCCCGGTGCATGGTTGGTGAAACGTTAGAAACGTTGTTGACATAGCCACCACGCAATGTGATCGGCCTCACTCCACAAACGTGCGCCCGTCACGGCGCGACAGGAGACAAAGCCTGAATCCCCGCTAGGGGGGATATCCCAGCGGAAATCTGCGGTGGACTTCAAGGAAGCCTCGCGCGTGGCGGCCGGATCATCCGTGCCATATCCACTCTTTTCCGTTGGCAAACATCGTGGCGACCGAGGACATCGCTGAAGCGGCGACACTGTCGACCAGTCTGGACCCTTATGGTCAGCTGGTTCGAGTGCTGATGCCGAGAGCGTCGCACGTCGCCATCTATGATCGACTCAGCACACCGGTGTGGCTGTCCGATGGTCAGGACGGCACCGGTTTGTTACATCTGGTCGAGGAATCGTTGAACTCGGTTCGTTACGGCAGCGCCGGCAACGATCAGGATAGCAGCA
>JBEVKA010000016.1:0-4814 GCA_040509855.1 Steroidobacter sp. | reverse complement strand
AAACACGTTCCGCCTCGACAGCGCGACCCAACCGCTATCGAGCCTGGGTCGCATGAGCACCACCGACTTCGACAGTCTCGGCACGGAGCAGAAATACGCGCTCATGCTGGTGTCCATTCAAAATGGACGAATGGATGCGGCCATGGCCATCGCCGATCTGCTGGCCGCCACCAGAAAAGACGATCTGACCGTGCGCGCACTGAAGGCGGCGCGATCGATTCAACGTTATGAGCTACCGGCGGCCGAGGCACAGCTCAAGACGCTGGTGCCTGAAGACAAGTTCGAGACTGCAAACGTCGAGCTGGTATGGGCCCTGCTGGAAATGTCCCGGAGCAACAACCGCAAGGCGCTCCAGCACATCGACAAAGTGCTCGCACATTTACCTGACCATCCTTATGCGCACAACGTCAAAGGCGTGTTGCTGGTCTCCGAGAAGAAGTACGACGAGGCGAGGCGCGCTTTCGAGAAGGCGCTGAAACAAATCCCCGATATGGATGCCGCGGAAACGAATTGGGGATTCGCGGAGCTTCAGGAGGGTCGCAGTGTGGACGCGGCTCGGCGTTTCGACCGGGCGATCAGTCTCAATCACGCCAACTGTCAGGCTCGCTTCGGCAAGGCGATTCTGTTGCGCGACCAGGGTAACCCTTCATCGGCATTGGACGTCCTGAGCACGTGCAGCGCCAACGAACGCGACATGAACATTCGCATGCTGGTCACGGAGTCGATGCTCGACCTCGGCAAGAATGCCGATGCTGCCGCTTACCTGGAGCAATCAGAAGGGCTCGACAACAATCCGCGAGCTCGCTTGCTGATGGCTAAGGCGGCGCTTCGCAATGGCGACATGGATACCGCCTTGCGCTTTGCAGGCGGCGACGAACCTCAGGCTCATTACTATAAGTCTGTCGCGTTACTCGCCAAAGGCGAGGCTCGCAACGCCCAAAATGCATTGGAACCTTTGTTGAAAGGCGCACAAGGCTCGGCGAGCGCGCGATTGCTGAATTCCATCGCCAAGCTGCAGCTCGATCAGCCAGTCTCGGTCGATGATCTGCTGGTCATCGATCAGAACAAGAGTCTGGGGCCGTTCGTGGCGCTCTTGAATGCGCTGGTGGCCACGGATCAGGCGACAGCCGCTCGTTACTTCAAAAACTCCTCAGGCCTGCTCCAAGGCACGGACTACAGTGCAGTGGCTACGGACTCCATCGTGCGCCAGCTGAAATCGAAGCAAATGGCGGACGTCGTCGCTGCTCTGTTCTTCGATCTCATGAGCATGCAGCCGGCGATGGATCGTTTTCTCTCCAAGGCTCGGCCAGCGGACGATGCCTTCCTCACCCAATACCTGTTGGGCATGCGCGCGCTTCAGTCCAACCAGCCGGAGGTCGCTGCCAAACATTTGAACAAGTCACTGCAAGCGGCCCCACGATTTTTCTCGGCGCAGTATCTGCTGGCCGAGACGTACATGCGGAGCAACCAGCTGCAGGCGGCGCTGACCGAGTATGAGAAGGCACTCGCGCTGAAGGCAGAGCCGGGAGCCGCCTTGAAAGCCGGCGTCGTCGCAGAGCGTCTCAACAAACTCGACGTCGCAGAGAAGCACCTGCGCGCCGTCGTTCAAGGCTCGCCTAACAACTTCGTCGGCTACAACCAGCTCGCCTGGTTTCTGGCCAGTCACAAC
Source organism: Steroidobacter sp. (assembly GCA_040509855.1). Lineage (GTDB taxonomy): Bacteria > Pseudomonadota > Gammaproteobacteria > Steroidobacterales > Steroidobacteraceae > Steroidobacter. Next base: position 3,145 of record JBEVKA010000016.1, on the reverse strand, counting down.
CGCAAGCTGGATGAGGCGGTTACGCTCGCGAAGCGGGCGACACAGTTGCTGCCAAACGATCCGAATACACTGGATACACTGGGTTGGGTCTATTACACCAAGGGCGACTACTCGCCCGCAGTCGCGACATTGAAGCAAGCCAGCCAGCTCAGCGACGGCAAGAATGCGAGCATCCTGTTCCATCTCGCCATGGCGGAACACAAAGCCGGCAGCAACAAAAGCGCGCTGGACAACGCCGAGCGAAGCAAGTCGATCGGCGTTCCGTCCGCATACTCGGCGCAGCTGGACCGATTGATTCAGGTGCTGAAGCCGTAGTGCAAGCCTCGGTAAATTCCGGTTAATAGACGTTAGCGGAGCGGACGACCCGGTCCGTGTCTGGATATTCTAGTTCCGTAGGACGCGGCATTCTCCAGAACGAGCGTGCGAGGAAATAACGTGACCAAGAAATACACGGCTCAGTGTGCATGTGGCGCCTGTAAGTTCGAGTTCGATACCGACCCGACTTTCATCGCCAACTGTCATTGCAACGACTGCAAGAGGGCGTCGGGTGGTGCGATGGCCACGTTCTTCGGGGTTCCCGCGGATGATTTCACGCTGACCAGCGGCAAACCCAAAGCGTTTCACTACGTCGCCGAATCCGGCAAGGGACTCGACCGGAATTTCTGTCCGGAATGCGGCGCCCGGATATTCAGCGACAACCTGGAGAGCTTCCCCGGCATGGTGTTCGTCACCTTGGGCAGCCTCGATCGGCCCGAGCTGATCGCGCCAAGACTGGAGATGTTCACCAAGCGGCGCCTGCCCTGGACGAAGCCGCTCGACCTGCCTCAGTTCTCCAGCATGCCAGGCTGATGACGGCTGCGGAGAATTAACTTTCTCTGACGCCTATTAACCCTCTCGCGGCTGGGTTTTCGGCCATGATCGAAATGCGTGAGTCATCACACAGGAGTCGATCAGATGGTGGAGCAGGTAGATCGCGAGCGTCGTGACATTCTCAGAGCGGCCGGCGCGGTGGCAGTCGCCGCCACTACATTGCCAGCAGTCGCCGCAGCGGCACAGGGAAATACGCGTTCCAAAATAGATCGCGACAATGGGCCGCTCGGCGGCCGGCTCCAGGGAGTGCAACATTTTGGCGTAACGGTTCAGAACATGGATCGCGCATTCGAGTTCTATACCGAGGTGCTCGGCGGCACCGAAGTGATGCGCGATGGCGATTTCCAGGGCGAGCGTATCCACAATACGCTGCTGACAGATCAGGAGATCGTTGCCCGCGAGCGAAACGTCAATCCGCGCACGATCGGTGTTCCCGACCTGAAGGGCGGCGCGCAGCGGCTCGATGTGCGTTTCATTCAGTTCGAGAATGTCGTCATCGAGCTATTGCAATACCGTGACGCGACCCAGCCTATGGGCAGTGGAGATAGTTTCGCGGAACCGCGCGACCACATGAGCCCTGCGTATCCGCGCTCGATGCACATTTGTTTCTACATTCGGGACGACGTGGACTTCAACAAGTTCATTCGCGACCTGGAAGCCGAGTCCGCACGTCGCGGCATGTCGCAAGTGAAAGCGAATCGCACCCTCACGGTAACGAGCGAGCGTGAGCGCCAAGGCGCGCCGATGAGCTCGAACACCAACAAGATCACCGAGGGTAAGTCGAATGGCTGGGCGTTGATCTACTGCAAGGGTCCCGAAGGCGAGCAACTCGAATTCGTGCAGGCGCTCGATCCGGTGAAGCGAGTATTCAGCAACGCGCTGGAAGCGCGCCAACGCGTGCTTGCGGGTGCGGGCTGAGAGGAGCATGAATGATGTTTGGATTCACGCGTTCGATCTCGACGATGTTAGTGCTGACGACGTTGGGATGCGCCGCCGTGGTTGCCGCTCACTCGAGCGGACCCAATGCCGCCGCAAGTTACGAAAAGATCCCAGCCGGAGCTTTCTCGGTGGTGGCTCAAGTGCGCGCCAAGCCCGGCAAAGAGGCGGAGCTACGCGCCGCAACGTTGCCGTTGATCGCGCTGGTGCGCAGCGACCCCAACAACCTCATCTACTTCTTGCAGGAAGATCGCGAGTCGCCGGGCCATTTCATTTTCTATGAGGTGTTCGCCAACCGGGAACATTTCGAAGCACATAACAACATGCCCTACGTCAAGGCATGGTTCGCGAAGCTGCCCGATCTCGCGCAGGGTGGCGTCGAAGTGATGCGGATGGAGGTGCTTGCCGCGCCCGGGAAGTGACTCGAAGCAATCACGACGACGAGTCTCGCGGGTCACGCTCGCTCGCCTGCCGCAGCAGGTTATCCAGATCGATGCGCTTGCGGCCGTAGAGGCGCGCATCGATCGACCAGTATCCGGGGCCGAGCATCACCAGGCTCAGGCCGATCAGCGCATGAGTCAGATGCGTCCCATCGAACGCGGTCCCGGCAACAGCAAACATTCCTTCGAGAATGACCTGGAAGACCGCGGCGAACGGCGTCCAGAATCCTGCCACCATCAACGCGCCCGACACGCAGCTGAGGATGCGAATCCAAAGAGCGGCGTCGGCAGGCTCCCCCCACAATCTCGACATGCCGAGCACCAGCAGCGGCAGGCTGCAGGCAACGCGCAGAAGCAACAGGCCGCATCCAGGCCAGCCGTCGGGAAATGTGGAGAATAAGCGTTGCATGAGCTCTGGGCAGCGACCCTATCAACATTGGCCGTTGCATGAGCCCCCCGAACAAGCAGCGTGTCATCTACCCGTTCGGGGGAATGGCGCTGGTCAGCACGCCGCGGTCCAGTGCCAATGTCACAGCGTGGGTACGATCGTTGGCGCCCAGCTTTGCGATGATGCGCTTCAGGTGCGCTTTGGCGGTTTGCTCCGTGATCGACAGGCGCGCGCCGATTTCCTTGTTTGAATTGCCACCCGCGACCAGCCTCAGCACCGCGATCTCTCGCTCCGAGAGCGGCTCCTCGCCGAGATGCACGGCGAGTTCCGCCGCCACTTCCGGATGGATCCGTTTCTGGCCGAGATGCACGGCGCGAATGGTATCGAGCAGGTCCTTGCGTACGTGACCTTTGAGAACATACCCGTACGCACCTGCTTTGAGCGCGCGCTGGGCCAGCGCGTCGCCTCCATAAGTAGTCAAGATGATGATCTTCGCGTTCGGGAACTCGCT
>JBEVKA010000015.1:0-3386 GCA_040509855.1 Steroidobacter sp. | reverse complement strand
AGCGGACCCGGGTGCGCTGGTCCGAGTGCTGCAATTCTTCCAGGCGCGTAACGTCATTCCGCGCAGTGTCGCGAGCGAACGGCTCGGCGACCAATATCTCCAGATTCAAATCGAGCTCGACCCGGCGGAACTGGCCGAGGACGGCTTTCGCGTCGTCGTGTCCAAGATCAACGAGCTGCCAGTCGTGCTGGCGGCCGTCGCCTGCGACTGAAGACATCCGTCAGGCATGTCGGAAGGGGGCTCGGTGTTTCGTCCTTGTCTCAAGAAGGAACCAATCTCATGCTTTATGCCGTCATTTGCTACAACTCCGAGTCGGTCGTCGGCGCGTGGTCGAAGGAAAAGGATGACGCGGTGATGGAGCACCACAAAGGCGTGCTGGCCCAGTTCGCCGCCAAAGGTCGCCTCGGGCCGGTCGCGCGGTTGATGCCGACCACGACCGCGACCACGGTGCGAACCGGACGCGAAATGATGGTTCTCGACGGACCGTTCGCAGAAACCAAGGAGCAGATGCTCGGCTTCTATCTGTTCGATTGCGAAACGCTGGACGAAGTCATCGCCGCTGCGCGCGAGCTGGTGTCGGAACCGGGTGCGATGGAAATCCGCCCGGTGATGTATTTCAACCCGGGCAATCAGAAGCTGGTCGAGACCAAGTGAGAGGACCATGAGTGACCTGGGCTGGATAGATGCGGCATTGACGTCGGCGCGGCCTCAGGCCGTCGCGGCGCTGCTGCGCTATTTCCGCAACCTGGAGACCGCCGAAGAAGCGTTCCAGGAAGCCTGCCTCAGGGCACTCCAGAAATGGCCGGTGAACGGGCCACCGCGCGATCCGGCCGCCTGGCTGATTCTGGTCGGGCGCAATTTCGCGCTCGACGAGGCGCGTCGTCGTAGCAAACAAACGGCGCTGCCAGACGAAGATGTGTTGTCCAACACCGATGATGCCGAAGCGGCGCTGGCCGATCGGCTCGATGGCGAGGACTATCGCGACGACGTGCTGCGGCTGTTGTTTGTTTGCTGTCATCGCGATCTGCCGTCGACCCAGCAGATCGCACTGGCGTTACGCATCGTTTCGGGCTTGTCGGTGCAGGAGATCGCGCGCGCATTTCTCGTGGGCGAGGCAGCGATGGAGCAGCGAATCACGCGGGCCAAGCGTCGCATTTCGCAGGCGGACGTGCCGTTCGATACGCCGGGCGCCGTTGAGCGTGCGGAGCGGTTGTCGACGGTCGCGGCGATGATTTATTTGTTGTTCAACGAAGGCTACTCGGCGAGCGGCGGCGAGTTGCACATTCGCGAGCCGTTGTGTGAGGAGGCGATCCGCCTGTCGCGTTTGTTACTGCGATTGTTTCGGGGCGACCCGGAGATGCTGGGGCTCAACGCACTGCTGCTACTTCAGCACGCTCGGGCGCCCGCGCGCATGGATGCGGAAGGTCAGATCGTTTTGATGGAAGATCAGGACCGTCGGCTGTGGCGTCGTGATCTGATCGCGGAAGCATTCGCGGTGCTCGACAAAGCCGTTCGCCTCCAGATTCCTGGCCCATATCAGATTCAAGCCGCCATTGCGGCTGTTCACGCTCGCGCGCCCCGCGCCGAGGATACGAACTGGCACGAGATCGATCGCTTGTACGCGCTGCTGGAGACGATTCAACCGTCGCCGGTCATCACGTTGAATCGAGCTGTCGCGGTGATGAAGTGCGAAGGTCCGGAGGCGGCGCTGAAAATGATCGAGCCGCTGGAACCTTCGCTATCCAGTTACTTTCATTTTCACGGCCTGCGCGGCGGCCTGCTGATGCAGCTCGGCCGCAACGACGACGCCCGCATCGCTTTCGATAAAGCCATCGCCCTCGCCAACACCGCCGCCGAAGCCGCCCACATCCGGCAGCACTTGGATAAGTTGATGAGCGAGGGGAAGAAGCGTAAGGCCAACTAACGCAGCTTCGGGTCGACGTATGCGATCTCCTTGCCTCGCAATTCATACGCCCGTTCGTTCACATCCTCGGATCCAAACAAATCCTGATCCTCCAGACCGACCTTAGCGCGCAGTCGCGCCATCGTCTCCTCGTGAGACTGGATCTCTCCACTCGCCAGGATGTGCGCAATCTGCTCGCCCCGCGTTTCGAGCACCCGAGCAACGAGAATCGTGCGGTGACAATCGAGCGGATCCTTCTCGGCGCACATGATCGCCGTCGTGTGCGACTTCGCCGCATCTAACAATCGCTCAATTCCCTGTCGGAAAAGCTCCGTCTCCGCCAGCTTCCGGTAGCTGACCCGACCCTCGTCGTAACACGCGCGATCCTTACTCCGGGCACCCAATTCCTCACCCAGAAACAAATACTCGATCCCGATCTCGCCGAGCGCCGCCGCCAGAGCATCCTTCCTGAACTGCGGATTGAAGCGGCTGTACGGCGTCGACCTCACATCCGCGAGCAGCGTGATGCCCGGCCCGCGCAACAGTTCCAGAAACCGCGGCAGTGGATGATTGGAATGCCCTACCGTGTAGATCATGGTCTCGCCGGTAAAAAAGTAGGTTCGGAGGTGTCGAACCTGGGCCCGGTCGTGCGTCTTTCAAGTATGAAGCACAACCTGTCGCAAGAGGTGCCCTGATGTGCCCAGCATGCATCGCCACAGCCGCTTGGATCGCCGCAGGAGCCGGCTCGGCCGGCGGCATCACCGCGTTCTTGTTTACGCGGCGAAGTGCTAACTCTCCACCATCTCCACCCGATGTGGCGACGACGCAGCCAGCTCGGCCCAGTCGAGCTCCAGCTCCAGCGCATGAAAGACATCATCATCAATGTCGCCGCTGTGTCGCAGCTCCGCGAGCTTGCTGCGTTTCGCAGCGATGTTCTGCCGGCGCAGAGCGTCGTGCTCGCTGACTTCCCGTGGATGATCGCCGGCCATCGCGATCTTGCGGTCTTCTTCGTAGGTATCACGCAGACGCTTGGCAAGCGCATCGTCTCGATCCGCCATGCCGGCGATGGCAGCGTCGAGCAGCTGCACGCGAGCGGCCGCGACTTCCTCGCCAAAGGAATTATCCGGAGGAAACGACAGCCATTGAATCAGCGGCCCGAGCGTCAGTCCCTGGATCACCAGCGTGCCGAGCACGACGGCGAAGGCACTCAACACGATCAAGTCGCGCTGTGGAAAGGCCGCAGGTAGCGACAACGCCGTCGCCAACGTCACCAGCCCACGCATGCCGCACCAGGAAACTACCAGCGCGTGTCGCGTGACGATCTTCCTGGTCTTCAATCTCGGCAACAGATTGGCCTGCATATACAGCATGACCCAGGCAGCTCGCACGAGCACGACCACACCAAACACCGCCGCGGCGAAGCTGCAGGCTTCCCACATCTCCGACGGCTGCAAGCGACCGATGATCTCGCTCGCCTGCAGTC
>JBEVKA010000014.1:0-3947 GCA_040509855.1 Steroidobacter sp. | reverse complement strand
AATGACGGCATGGAGTGCACCGGCGCCGTGCGGCCGGATGGTGGACTTCGAGTTCGTTTCAGTCGCAACGATGAGGCCGACGGCGGCCGGCTGGTGCTGTTGTTCGGCATCGCCGGGCTGCGCGAAGGCCAGGCGGCCAAGGCGCTGCCGGTGAATGTCACCCTGATTCGCGAGGGCAAGGGCGAGTTCTACAGCACCCAGGGCGACAATAAATGCACGCTGGATGAAGTGAAACAGGAGCCGCTGGTGGGCATTCCCCATCGCACTCGCTCATATCGTATTACCGCCCGCGGCTTCTGTACCAACCCGGCGCGCGCCGTGCGCGGCGAAGGCGTGATCCTGCTGTCACGCTTCGATTATGTCGGCCGGGTCGATTTCGATAGTGAAGACACCGACGAGGACCCCGCCCAGGATCCGGGCGGACCGATGACGGCACAACGCCTGTTGGCCCCACAACCGATACTCGAGAATCAAGGACTATGAGTCACCCTCGCCTGCCACAGCTGTGGTTTTCGGCAATCTCCCCGATATTGCTGGCCTTGTTGATGCTGGCTTTCGGCGCGGCCAGCGCCGACGCGCGCAAGGCCGAGCCCACCGATGCCACCGATCTGAACCGTCTCTTCCAACGAGGCACGCTGCAGATCGCCACCCCCGACGCGAAGCTGCACAACTTCAATATATGGCTCGCCGATGACGAGCCCCGCCGCCAGCGCGGCCTCATGTTCGTCAAGCACCTGGCCTCCCAGGACGGCATGTTGTTCGTGTATCCGCAGGCGCAGCCCATCGCCATGTGGATGAAAAACTGTGTGATCTCGCTGGACATGGTGTTCGTCGATACGAACGGCAAAGTGGTGAACGTCGTCGCCAATACCGAGCCGGGGTCGCTGAAGACCATCGAGTCCGGTGGCACCGTGCTCGGCGTGGTCGAGCTCGCTGCCGGCACCGCCGCGCGTTTGAAAATCGCACCGGGTGCGCAGGTGATTCACCCGGCGTTCGCGAATTCCCCCCGTTGACCTTGAACTCGCATGCTCGACCTGCCCGGACAGCCCGTCATCGACAAGGCCTCGTTGGTCGGCGGCTGTCTGCGTTTGTCGATGCGAGTCGATGCTCAGAGGCTCGCTGCTGAAGTCGACGCGTTACCCACGGCGTTGTGGGGAACGCGCGGTGGACGCGTTGGCGTTCATCGCGATGCCGAGGCGTTGTTTCTACGTGGCTACGCGCCGGCGCAAGGTCCGTTGCCTATCGAGGATCGAGAGCCGCTGGCGCTGCTGCCTTACGCCCGCGAGATCATCGAACGCTTGATGCCCGCGCCTGCGCAGCGATGTTTGATCGCGCGCCTGCCCGGTGGCACTTCCATCGCTCCTCACATCGATCGTGCGCCGTATTTTTCCAAGACCCTGCGGCTGCACTTTCCGATCGAGTCGCACGACCTGGCGTGGATGATGGCGGGGCCGCTGTGTTATCTGATGAAGCCCGGCGAGATCTGGGCGTTGAACAACAGCGCGCCCCATGCGGTGTGGAATGCCGACCCGGAGCGCTCGCGGACTCACATGATTTGTGACTTCCTGCCGACGCCGGCGCTGCTGGAACTGTTGGCTCAGGGCGAACGCGACCTCGGCCAACACATCGATTCCGTCGACCGCCACTTCGCCCAACCCGCCGCGGGATGATCGTCACTCCGCGTTTCGTTTTCCTCCACCTGCACAAGTCGGGCGGCACGTTCGTCAACGCCGGCCTGATGACTCATGTCGCCGGCGCTCGGCAGATCGGCTATCACCTGCCTCGCTCGTCGATACCCGCGCCGTTCGCGGCCTTGCCCATGCTGGGGCTGGTGCGAAATCCCTGGAGCTATTACGTTTCCTGGTACAGCTTCCAACGCTCGCGACCCAAGCCGAACGCTTTGTTTCACATCATGAGCGATGGTGGTCGGCTCGACTTCAAGGCCACGTTACGCAATCTGCTCAGCCTTGGACACGACGATGCCTTGCTCAATCGCGTAGTCGCCGCGTTGCCGGCCGGTTATTCCAACCAAGGATTGAACCTTCCTGGCTTCGCGCTCGAACCGATTCGAGGGAGCGGGCTGGGATTTTATTCGTTCCTGTATCGATACATGTATGGCCCGGATGTCGAGGCTGTCCGGCTTGGAACGATGGAACGCCTGCGCACGGAGTTGCCTCGGATGCTCGAAGAGGTGGGCCAGCCTGTCGATTCAGCGCTGCGCGAGTACATCGATAATGCGCCGGCGTTGAATAGTTCGCAGCACGGCGGCTTGGCCGAGTACTACGACTCAGAGCTTATGATGCTGATCGCGGAGCGCGATCGGCTGGTGATCGAGCGGCATGCTTATGTGTTTGCGGGCGATTGAGAGCCGAGCTTCTTCAGCTCTTACTTGTTATTCGGCCCCACGCGACGGCGCTCGGCTGAGCGCAGCGATTGTTCTGTGTCCGACTGCAGTTGGGTCCACTGCTTGGGTGTCATGCATGAAAGCGTGTGGCGCAAGCGGGAGCCGGTTTTGGCACCGCATTACACAGCAGCGTCTCGTTGCGAATCTCATAACCTGCTTTCTGCGCGGCCGGGGCAGGCTGGGCAACTAACGCAATGTTTGCAACCGCTGCCACGTCGCCTGAACTGACGGTAACACCGAGGAAATATCAGCCTCGTTCCTACGCCACTTGTCAGCATCCGGCGCCGTCAGTGTATAGCGAGACGCCGGCAGTGGCGCAGCCAATCGACGAGCCAAGGTCGAATCGACCGGCAGGCGCAAAAACTCACAAAGCTGGCTGATGGCAGCAGCTGGATCGCGAACCAAATCAGCGTACTCCAATACCGACCACCGTTCGCGGGGCAAGCTTTGGAGATCGTTCAACACGATGTCGTTGGTCTGCTGCCACTGCCACGCGGCGATCTCGTGTAGCGGTTTGCCGTTCATGGCTCGCCATCCCGGCGGCAATAACATCGACCACGGTCCCTCGAACCCTTCGAGCTTGGGATATGTGCGCCACTGCCCGGAGCGCCACGCCTCCATGATGCTACTGATGTTCGCGCGTGGATCGCGCCATAAGAAAATAAACTGCGCGTCCGGAAACACCCGATCGAACAAAGGAATGCGCAACGAATTCTTGGGCGTCTTCTCCAGAAAACGTAACTCGCCGGGCGAGACCAGCTTCACACCGGCATGATCCTGCAGGCGAGACAATCTTTTTTCTCGCATCTCCTCAGCCACCCGCGGCGTTGCATGCTCGCCAGTGAGTCGATTCGAATCGACGCCCGGCGCGCCGGGGCGCAGCTCAGGAATGCCTTCGACGAGCCAATGCGCTTCACCACCCACAGTGCACAGTTGCGAGCTGGCAGCCAATGTCTCAAACAACAGCGTACTGCCGGAGCGTGGAGCGGCAACGATAAACACCGGCTTGGAAATATTCGCACGCTGCCTGCGTGCAACCGATTCCTCAGGTAGCGAGAGCATCGCCCGCAGCACCCGACCTTCCAACACCTGATGCACACCCACGCCATTCGTGCGCATCATCAATCCCGGCGACAGATCGCGCGACGCTTCTCGTATGGTGTCGCGAAGACGCATGAATTCTGGCCAACCATCTCGCTCGTCACCATACAACGCATACAGCTGTCGCCAGTCCTTGCACAGCGCCTCAAGCATGCCGTGATATCGACTCAACCGCACACGTGCGTCCGGAACGTTCTCGGGTGCGACCAGCTCCGAGCGCAAGTCGAGCACCAGCAAGTCGACTTCAGCAGGCATCATCACTGTCGGCAGTTTGGCGCGCTCCGTCAGAGGCATCGCCTGCTGCCCCTCGACATAACGGACCTGCTGCGCTTCGCCGGCGCTCTCACTCTGCGCAACCATGCGCCAGAACGCAGCGCTGCCCGACGTATCTGCCACCAGATGAATGCGTTCGTCGGAGGTGAAATTCTCCACGCGATGCGAG
>JBEVKA010000013.1:0-5709 GCA_040509855.1 Steroidobacter sp. | reverse complement strand
GTATGTAGTGCAAACGTGGGGATGTCGATATTTCATCGATATCCCCTGTCTCGGGGGAACGGATGGTGCGACCAGTCAAAAGCGTCGTAATCGTAGGTGGCGGCACCGCTGGGTGGTTGACGGCCGGTGTGATCGCAGCCAAGCAGCGAAGCCGCATGGCCACAGGCTTCACGGTGACTTTGGTGGAGTCGCCGAATACGCCAATCATCGGCGTGGGCGAGGGCACGTGGCCGACTTTGCGCACCACGTTGTCACGCATCGGCGTGTCGGAAACGGATTTCTTTCGTCAGTGCGACGCTGCCTTCAAACAAGGTGCGTTGTTCGCGCGCTGGACGACCGGCACTGCGGACGACGCTTACTATCATCCGCTGATGCTTCCGCAGAGCTTCTCGCAAATAAACCTCGCGCCGCATTGGTTGGCGAGCGGCAGCGGGATGAGTTTCTGTGATGCTGTCTGTCCACAAGGCCGCATTTGTAACGATGGGCTCGGTCCCAAGACGATTGCGACCGCGGAGTACGACGCCATCGCGAACTACGCATATCACCTCGACGCAGGAAAATTCGCGCCTTTTCTCCAGCGACACTGCTGCGAGAAGCTCGGCGTGCGGCATGTTTTAGCCGATGTGCGGTGTGTGAACCTCACCGAGGATGGCGATATTCGCAGCCTGGATACCGAACAGGCAGGCGAGATCGAAGGAGATCTGTTCGTCGATTGCACCGGCTTCAAGGCCTTGCTGATTGGCGAAACCATGGGCGTGCCGTTCAAGGATTGCAGCGACGTGCTGTTCTGTGACACAGCGCTTGCCATGCAGGTGCCGTACGAAACGCAGACGAGTCCGATCGCGACCCATACGATCTCGACGGCGCAGTCGGCGGGTTGGATCTGGGATATCGGTTTGCCGACGCGCCGTGGCGTCGGACACGTATTCTCCAGCCGTCACATTTCGATCGACGATGCCGAACGCGAATTGCGAGCGTACATCGGACCTCGGAGCGAGGACCTGCCGGTGCGACGCATTCCGATTCGTTCGGGGCATCGTGAGATTTTCTGGAAACGTAATTGCGTGGCCGTGGGTTTGTCCGCCGGATTCCTCGAGCCTCTGGAGGCATCGGCCATTGTCTTGATCGAGATGTCGGCGAAGCTCATCGCCGAACAAATGCCGGTGTGCCGCGAAGTGATGGATGTTCTCGCCGCACGTTTCAATGCCACCACGGAGTATCGCTGGGGTCGCATCATTGATTTCCTCAAGCTGCATTATGTGCTGACGAAACGGAATGACACTGCCTTCTGGCGCGACAATCGCTTGCCCGAGACGGTTCCGGGTCGGCTGCAGGATCTGCTGCTGCTGTGGAAATATCAGTCGCCCTGGTACCACGACGAATTCGATCGCATCGAAGAGGTGTTTCCGGCGGCGAGTTACCAATATGTCCTGTACGGCATGGGCTTTCGAACCGAAGTGGAGCCCGACATCGTGGCCGGCACTGCCAAGAACGCCGAGCGCGCCCTGCGTGACAATCAAATGCAGACCGAGAAACTACGCGCCGGCTTGCCACGCCATCGGGAACTGATTCGCAAGGTCGTTGACATCGGCCTGCAGCCGGTGTGAGCGCGTGTCTTCCTCCATGAGCCAGCTCGAACAACTCAATCCGCAGGATCACGGGCATTTGCGCTTGCGACCGAAGCGCGCTCTGGAACCGCACTTCGTCCAGGTCGTGCCCGTCGAGTTCACCGCCGCCGCCGCGTGCTGCCCCGTGTTGTTTTCCAAGGACGTGACCAGTGGTGCGTTCTACGCAGGAGCGATGCTGGGGCTGAAGCCGGAGGAGCCCGTCTTGAAAAACGTTGCCGAGCGCGGCGGCTTCGAGCCGCTCAATCTGCAACGTGACGGATTTTTTGTTTCGGGCGAGCACATTGTCATCGATCGAAACAATCCTCGCTTCTCCGAGTCGGAGGGCGAGCCGCTGTTCGACGATGCGCGGCAGCCGAGCGTCTCGCTGCGCCGGATCCAACGTGTTCTGCGTCAACTGCACGAAGGCACGGCGCAATCCGAGGGCTTTATTCGCACTCTGGTGGGACTGAAGCTGGTCGAGCCCATCGACATTTCATTGAGTTTCGATGACGGCGAGAAGCTGACGCTTCAGGGGCTCTATACCGTGAGCAGGGATGCATTGCGCGAGCTCGAGGACGCCGATGTTCTGCGTTTGTTTCGTAGCGGACATCTGCAGCTCGCGTTGACCATGGCGGGGTCGCTCGGTCAATTGGCGATCCTCGCGCAGCTGCGCAACCGCCGACCAATCTGATTTAGAACCTCAACAGGGGAACGTCGATGAAGTACGTCGTGGGAGTGATGTTTGCGCTGTGGGCGGGATGGTGTTGGGCGGCGCCTGGCGAGTTCCGTGCAGCGACGACCAACGTATGGGGTGCGCAGTATCCTCGCGTGGACGATGCCGGCCGCGTGCAGGTACGCATCAAGGCTCCGGAGGCGACCAAAGTCAGGTTGAATTTCTGGAGCGGCCCGAAGGTCGACATGGAGAAGCAGCCGGACGGATTTTGGTCGATAACCACGGAGCCGCTCGTTCCTGGTCTTCATTACTACACGGTGATAATTGATGGCGCGGATGTTTCCGATCCGGGCAGCCATGCTTACTTCGGCGGCACGCGGCATGCGAGCGCCGTGGAAGTTCCAGAGCCGGGCTCGACGTATTATTCCATCCAGGATGTACCGCACGGTCAGGTGCGCGAGGTCTGGTATCACTCGAACGTGACCGCGTCGTGGCGACACGCGTTGGTGTATTTGCCGCCCGGCTACGACACCGACACCAAGACCCGCTACCCGGTGTTGTATCTCCAGCACGGCGGCGGTGAGGACGAAACCGGCTGGGTTCGCCAGGGCAATGCAAATTTCATCCTGGACAATCTGATTGCAACCCGAGAGGCGAAGCCGATGATTGTCGTCATGGCGTATGGCTATGCGCTGCGAGCAGGCCAGTCGTTGGATGACCTGACTGGCAAACCTTTCGGCTCTCCCGAAATGCGCCAGGCGATGCAGGACATGGCGTCCACGTTCGAGGACGACGTGACGCAGGCGCTGATTCCGTTCATCGATAGAACATTTCGCACACGCGCCGATCGTGACAATCGTGCGATGGCGGGGCTGTCCATGGGTGGCATGCAGACGTTCCACATCACCCTGCGACACCTCGATCTGTTTTCTCACATCGGCGGATTCAGTGGCGCGGGCGGACTGCTGGCGCCGGGCAACGGCAAGTTCGATCCCAAGACGGATTACAACGGCGCATTCGCCAATCCTGCCGAGTTCGCGAAGAAGGTGCACGTTCTGTGGCTCGGCGTCGGCAGCGCCGAATCCGAGCGATTCCTCGCCGGCATTCGAGGTCTGCACGAAGGTCTGAACGCAGCGAACATTCGCCACGTGTATGTCGAATCGCCGGGCACGGATCACGAGTGGCAGACCTGGCGTCGGGCGTTGAAGGATTTCGCGCCACGGCTGTTTCAAGATCGCAAACCTCGTAGCTGAGCAGTTGTGCGAGGCAAGCAATGAAAACGCAAATTTCTCTCTTGGTGATGACACTGTGGGCGCTGTCGGCGCCAGCGCATGCGCAGATGCAAACGGACGCGCCACCCATAGTGTCCGGCGCGAAGCCCGTCAAAGTGGAGTCCATCAAGATCCGCGCGGCCGCGGTTGAAGGTAATCTCGAAGGCAACGCGGTCGAACGAGACCTGCTGGTTTTTCTGCCACCGAGTTATGCGAAGGAAGGTCGGCGGCGTTACCCAGTGGTTTACGCGCTGCATGGCTATTCCATCGGCGCGCAGCAGTGGTCGAAGGAGATCCATGTGCCGCAGACGATCGAAGGCGCCTTCGCGCAAGGTGCGAAAGAAATGATCGTGGTGCTGCCGGATTCGAAAACCGTTCACAACGGTTCGATGTATTCGAGCTCGGTAACGACCGGCGACTTCGAAAACTTCATCGCGCGCGATGTCGTGGCGTACGTCGACTCACATTATCGAACGATTTCAAATCGTACCAGCCGCGGACTCGTCGGGCATTCGATGGGAGGTTACGGTGCCACGCGCATCGGAATGAAACATGCGGATGTGTTCGGCAGCTTGTACATCATGAGTCCGTGCTGCCTCTCGCCGCGGCAGCCGGCGCCGGCCAATGCCGAGACGGACAAGATGCTCGAAGAGATCAAGAGCCCGGCGGAGTCGGCGAAGTTGCCGTTCATGGCGCGTGCTCAGCTCGCGTCCGCCGCTGCCTGGTCGCCGAACCCCAACAATCCGCCGTTGTATCTCGACCTGCCGACCAAGAACGGCGAGGTGCAACCCGATGTCGTGGCGAGGTGGGCCGCGAATGCGCCGCTGGCTTTCATTCATCAGTACACCGCCAACCTGCGTGCCTATCGCGGCATCGCTCTGGATGTCGGCGATCGGGATGGTCTGCGCACCGACACCGGCAAGCTGCATGACGTGCTCGATTCGTATGGAATCGCAAATACGTTGGAAGTCTATTCCGGCAACCACACCAACCGGCTGGGCGATCGTTTCCAAAATCTCGTGCTGCCGTTCTTTAGCGCGAACCTTTGCTTCAGCAATTGTCGCTGAAGCGATGGCAATGAGGCCCAAAGAGATCTCGGCTGACGAGCTTACCGGCCCGGAGGTGTTCCTGGGTGAGGTCGTGCTGCCGTGTCGCCCGGTCGTGGTCCGAGGCCTGGTGAGCTCTTGGCCGTCGGTGCGCGCTGCCGAACGCTCGGCGATAAATTTGAAAGACTACCTGTCTCGGTTCGGGACGGCAGGCGAGGTGGAAGCCTTCGTCGGCGAGCCCCGGATCGCGGGCAAGTACTACTACGGCGACAATTTAAAGGGTTTTAACTTCGCGCGCATGCGCATGCGTTTCAACGAGGCGCTCGAGCGCATCGTATCCACGTCGGGCAATGCCGGTGAACGTTCGATGTACGTTGGGTCGCTGCCCACGGAGCATTATCTTCCAGGCTTCGCGGCGGAGAACGCGTTGTCGATTCTCGACCCCGCCATCGCGCCGCGGATCTGGCTCGGTCACGCGTCCAATGTTTCCGCTCACTACGACACGATGGACAACATCGCCTGTGTCGTCGCGGGCGAGCGGCGCTTCACATTGTTTGCTCCGGAGACGATCGACCGGCTGTACATCGGCCCCATCGATCACACGATGGCGGGGCAGCCTGTCAGTCTCGCGGCATCCGCTGCTCCCGATGACGAGAGATATCCGTTGTTTCGTGAAGTCAGAGAGCAGGCGCTGGTTGCAGATTTGCGGCCTGGCGACGCCATCTACGTGCCCAAGCTGTGGTGGCACCAGGTGGAGGCGACCAGCCCGTTCAACGCATTGGTGAACTATTGGTGGGACGCTTTCAGCATCGGCCCGGATGCGCCGTCCATCGCGTTGCTTCTGAGCATGATCGCGATCGCCGAACGGCCGCCACCGGAGCGACAGGCCTGGAAGGCATTCTTCGATCACTTCGTTTTTCGTGGCAACGGTCATCCACTCGCGCATCTGCCAGAAGATCAGCGTGGGGTGCTCGGGCCGTTGACGCCGGACACTTATCAAAAAATCCGCACACACGTGATGCACGCGCTGCGGGGGAAAGTATGAGGATCTTCATGCAGTCGATGCCATCACGCGCGCGTGCGCTCATCGTAGGTTTCAGCGTCGCCGTGCT
>JBEVKA010000012.1:0-3862 GCA_040509855.1 Steroidobacter sp. | reverse complement strand
ACATAGGTGCGCGACGGCTCCGCGTCGAGGATGTCATAGAGTTTGCCGTCCTCGCCGATGAGGTGTGACGTCGATATCGTGCCGCCGGTCTAGGTGATGACTCCGCCGGAAACATAGAAGAGCTCGCCATCGGCGTTCGAGATATCGCCTTCGGAGTTGAAGACCGAACGACCGCCGCGTGAGGTACGCTCGGCAACGGTTTTTGGAATCGCAGCCAGAGCGCCGCTGACATCGGCGAGCGGCGTGCCGACGCGTGCATCGACGATGACCGTCTGGCCACGCAGCGCGCCGTTACGCTGAGCGGGCGAGTCTCTCAGCTCGTTCGCACGCAGCTCGACTGTCACTTGATTGCGCGACATCGGCAGTTCTGCGTCGCTGCCCGACAGATCGACGGATACTCCGGACTCGACGCGAATACGCGCGCTCGGGTCGTAAGTGTTGACGACGCTCGGATTGGACGCCGCGGTAACAAACAAATCGCCAGCGGGCGCAGTGATGGTGCTACCCGAACGCATGAATACTTCGCGCGCTGACATTTCGATGCGCGACGCCAGTTGCTCTTGATCGTCGACAGCGGTCTCTTCGTCGTCCAGTTCCGGCAGCACTTCGATCTTGCTGGTGCGGCCGATTTCCAGCCGGCCGCCGTTCTGTCCCGGCCCGAGCCCAGTGGTGCCGTCAGCTCGGTTGACGAAGCTGGGATTGTCGCGCGCGAGCAGTCGCACCGAGCCGTTCGCCGAAACCGTGGTGCTCGCGGACACGCGACCGTTTTGATTGACGGCAAGGCCAACGACAGTGACATTGCCGCGCGCCGCTTTGATATCGCCGCTCATGCGATTCCAGGCTTCGCCGCCCGCTGCCACTTCCACCAGCAAGCCGCGTAACGAAGGATCGCCGCTGGCCTGCAAGTACACCTGATCGCCAGCGGCGAGAATCACCTGGCCATCCGGCGAAGAGATGGTGCCGGCGTTGTCGATCTCGCGAGATGCGAGCATCACGCGGCCACCGCTGCCCTTGCTTTCGAGCTTCGCACCCTCTTCCACGACCAGCATCTCGACGCGCTCACCGCTCGGCGCGGTGACGTTGCCGTTCTCGTCCATGCCATAGACCAACGCCGCGCGCCGATTCTGAATCAGCTCAGGTGCGAGCAGGCCGGACTCGAACGTCGCATCGGAAATGGACAGCGTGGACGCCAGGATGCCAGCGGCGTTGATGCGGGCGGTGCGGCCGAACACCATGCCGTTGGGATTCACCAGATAGATCTGTCCGTTCGCCTCGACGCTGCCGAAGATGCGACTCGGGTTCGCGTCGTAGATGCGGTTCAGCGCGATCGAGCTGGAACGTGGCTGATTGAACACCACGCGGCCATCGGCGCTGACGTTGAAGCTCGCCCAATTGAGCACCGCGCGATCGCTGCTCTGATCGACAGTCAAGGTATTACCGGACTGGGACCAGGTGGCCGCACCGGAGTGCACGAACTCGCGCCACTGGCTCGTGCCCGGAATGTTGCCGCACACGCCGCCGCTGCAGACCGTCGGCAGTTCCGCCGCCATCGCGACGTTGACGGTACTGACCAACGCCAGCGCCGCGAGCGGTTGAATCGAGAGGATCGAACGGATCGCCGAACGGAGCTCTTGCTTCATGGAGGCGTGGAAGTTACCAGGTGGTGCGAATGCTGAAATGAATGCGGGAATCGCCCTCGCGCGTGCCGTCGTCGTCCGGAGCGTTCACGAAGGGATAGGCCCAGGTGAGCGAACCGCTCAGGAAACCGAAGGCGTTGAAATCGAAGCCGAGGCCGGCGCTGCGGAATGTTTGATTGACGGTTTCCGACAGCTCGCCGGTGTCGATGTCGCGCAAGGGTTCCAGTCGCGACACGCGGCCGAAGTCATAGAACACGAACACACCGGCTTGTGCCCGCTGCGCGAACAGATCGATTGGCGCGTACGCAAGCTCAGCCGAGGTCTTGAAGCCGATATCGCCGAGCTGCTCGGCCTCCAGATAGCCGCGCACGCCATCGGCACCGCCGATCGAGAACTGCTCGTTGCTGATGATGGGGTCGACCGCATACTGACCCGAGCCGCGCAATCGAACATGCAGATTCGCCGGCAGCTGCAAGCTGTACGATGTATCGGCGCGAAGATTCAAGTAGTTCGGCCGGCCATGCGCGCGTTTGTCACGAAACTCTTCGGGCCGGTTGGCCAGACCGCGAATGCCGAAGTTGACGCTAGAGGCCAGCGCGACTTGCTGCTTTTCCATGCGCCACGCGCTGGTGTGGCCCGCCGACAGATTGATGTATGAAATCGGCGTGTGCAGCTCGTTGTCCGAGAACACGGTCTCGTCGAAGTCCTTGTACTCGGCGCTGCCGACGAACACATGGGTGGCGTCGGCGGCAGAATAGAACGGATTGATGTAACGCGCGCCGAAGATCTGGCCCTTGCCGAGCACGTTGATGGTGCCGCCGTTGTCGCCGACCGTGGCGATGTCACTATCCGAATCGATGAAGAACAACGCGACCTTGGAGCGCGAACCTGGCAGACGCGTGGTGTAGCTCGCCGCGATCACACCGACTTCGTCCATGTCCTCGGGCGAGGCCTGATACTGCAGAGCCAGGCTGTCCAGACGCCCGAACAGATTGTCGTAGCTGAAGGCGGCAATCGCGCGCAGCTCCGAGGTGCTGTTGGTGTATTGATTGTTGACCTCGACCGAACCATGCAAGGGCGCTTCGTCCTTGACGGTGAGGTTCAAGTCGACCGTGCCGGGCCGCGGCCCCGCCTTCAACACCGGCACCACGTTGCGATCGTTGCTCTGCGAATTCAGATCGGCGATTTGTTGCTGTACCGTCGGCAGATGCGGCACGGAGCCTGCGAGCGCCGCCGGCACCGCCGCCTTGATCTGCCGATTGGAGAAATATTTGCCGCCAGTCACACGCACACGGTTGATCGTGCTCTCGGTGACCTGCAGGCGTACGACGCCTTCGCTGACGTCCTGCTCGGGAATGTCGACGAATACCGTGCCGTAGCCGCGATCGCGATATAGCGTTTCGAGGGCGACGCGCGCTTTCTCGACATCGTCGAGCGTCTTGCCCGGACCCAGGTTCGGATACAACAATGTTTCGATATCGGCGCGCGGCAGGACCTTGCTACCCAGCACGCGATATTCCCAAACGTCGAACTGCGCCGACTGCTGTGCGAACGCCGGCGCAGCCGCGCCCAGCAGAATCGTCACACACCAATGTCTTACGAATGAGCGACGAACGCCCACTGCCCCGCTGCTGTTGTTATGCACGCGACGTCCGCACCCTGCTTCGGAATGTCACAACGGTATAGGCGCTATATGACTGCGCCGTGACAGGCGCTGACGAGCTGCGAAAGTTAACATCCATAAATCACAAAGCCGGCCTTCAGACGAAGGCCGGCTCGTTTCCTGCCAGGAACTCGACGATGTCAGATCAGAACACGCCGTTGGCGGGCAAGCAGCTGTTGCCGCTCTTGGTGCCCAGCGCGATCGGACGATCGGTCGCGACCGGCACCACCGGCGAATTGACGCCGCTGTTGTTGAGCGCGAACACCGAGTCGTTGACCGGGATCGTGGCCACCGCGCGAGCGCGGGCGATCAGGAAATCAGCCAACGCGAGCGGCAGCGCCTTCGCAGCGATCACTTCGTCCTTGTTGAAGGTCGACTCGAACCAGAAGTCGTAGTCGCCCAACGCGGCATTGACCTTGCTCGGCGCGACGCCGTTGATGGAGATCCACTTGGTGTTGGCCGGATTCGCGGTCGTGTAGGTCTGGATGCCGATGGCGCCCGTACGAGTCGACACGCAGGTGTTCATGGCCGAGCTGGTGGCCGACTCGAACACCGGGTTTTC
>JBEVKA010000011.1:0-5203 GCA_040509855.1 Steroidobacter sp. | reverse complement strand
TTGCAGATCGAAACGACCGGGAAGATCGAATCCTCCGAATGCACGAACACTATCGCTCTCGCCTTGCTCCTGCCGCCACTCGACCCCAACGACGCCACGCAGTTGTTCCGAGAGTCGGCCACGCAGCGAACTGGCCGCACCCAACGTCGTGTATTCGGAATCGTAGTGACTGGCGGGAATGCCGAACGGATCGCGCAGGCCCGGTGCGACACCCGGCGAGTCGGTAACTTCATTGCGATCGCTCGCGTCGACACGAAACTCGATCGCGTTGTCATCGTCAAACGCGTGTTCGAGATTGAAGCCACCGGAGATTTGTTCCGATTCTCGCTGCTCAAGCGTACGCAGGGTCGCGAACAGCGGCCCACCGCTCTCGTCCGGATAGCTTTTCGCTTCGGTATCGACAAAGCGGCCGAACACACTCACCTTGGTGTTCGCTCGCAGATCGGCCTCAAGCTTCGCGTTCGCATGCCGCACCGTGAGCTGATGATCGGTCGAAGGTTCGCCATAGTCCGTTACACCCGCCGTGAGCGCGGCGCGTGCGCCGTTCAATGGGCCGAGCAGTCGCGCGTTGACGTGGTGATATCCGTCGGAGCCGAATCCTGTCTCGATGCTGGCCTCGGGTTTGTCGGCACCCGTGGCGGTGATGATGTTGATGACGCCAGCCAGCGCATCCGATCCATAGGCGGCCGAACGCACCCCGCGAACCACCTCGACGCGTTCGATGGAATCCGGCGTCAACGCCGATAGATCGAACGAGCCGCCGCGGCTGTTGGTCGAATCATTGACTCTCACGCCATCGATGAGCACGAGCGTGAAATTCGGATCCGCGCCACGCACATAGACTGAACTCACGCTGCCGGGCCCACCGGGCTGGTCGGCCCAGACGCCTGGAATATCGCGCAGCAAGTCCACCGCGGATCGCGGCTGACGTGCGTCGATATCCTCGCGTGTCACGACGTCGACTGACGGCACTTCGTCAGCGACAGCTCGGGGCAATCGCGTGCCGGTGACTATCACGGAGGTGTCATCCGAGTGCGCGGACGCGGCCCAGAACACCGTCGCCGCAAACGAGCTAAACAATAGGAAGTTGCCGTATCGCTGGTTTCGCATCGACTCGATCACCTCTCATCCGCATCGCATGCCGCAGATTATCAGAGCCCGCGTCGATCATTACATCCCAGACATCGATGGAACCGTTGCGCGGGACTCGGGCATTGACCACATATGCTTCCTCGTTCCAGCACCTTCGCCACGAGTTGCGTTGCCGCTCTGATTGCGTTTGCACATCCAGCCGAAGCCGCCAACCCTCTGGGCATCGCTTTCAAAGACACGACCAACGTGTCGTCGTACGCGCAGCCGACCGGCATGCTCATCGCGGGCCGCTGCAATCGCAATCATCCCGACTTCCAGCAGGCACGACGCCAGGGTGCGGAAGTGCTTCTCTACGTGAGCGCAACGGCGCGCCCCGACAAGCGTGTCTGCGCACTCGACAGCGAGCTGTACATGAATGAAGTCACTCGTGTGCCGCTGTGGCCGTTACCGAGCATGGGCCAGCGAGTCAGTTATCCGAACACTCACATGACGGACATGCGGCCGGGCTCGCCATGGATTCTGCATGTCGTCGAGTATGTGGAACGATTGATGCGCGAGGACGAGTTCGACGGCGTCTTTCTCGACGCCATGGGTGCTCGAACATGGGACAAGCTGGCGCAGTGGGACACCTGGCCGCAGGCCGAGAAAGATCTATGGACCGATGGCAACGTCGATCTGGCGCGACGGCTGGATGAGAAGCGGCGTGCAATCGATCCGAACTTCATCATCGTGACCAATGGTTTTTGGGATCGCGGCGATCGGCGTGGTCTGGACGGCGAGCGATATGTGGACGGCATCATGCTCGAACACCCCAAGACGGACTCACCCTGGCACATCCGAAACGCGGGCAAACCTTTCGGCGACCTTGGACATCGTCGTGTGCTGGTGGTGGCTTCGAGCAGGGAAGCGGCGCAAGCGTGGGCCAAGGTTGAAGGCGTCACGCATGTATCGGATCAATCAGGCGGCGCGAGACAATACGAACATCCGACGCCTCCGCCCGTATCATTCGAGCCGCTGCGGGATCGAAACCCGCGCTAGAACTCACTCTCGGTAGCACGCGCCTGGCGCGCCTTGTCGGGTGTCGTGCCTTCGCCCGTAAACGGCGATAAACGCAACGTAAACTGCGCGGGCGCAACTTTCGTTCGATACTGCGGCAACGGTTTGCCGAACTCACTCCATGAGGTATCGCCACCGACGCCCCACTGCTCCGCGTCCACCAGCAATGTCACTTGATTGCGTGGCACGATGTCGGTGGACTTGCGCGTGCCCGGAGCATGGCGATCGAGATCGGAATACGGGAACGCGAGGGCGTTCATCATCAACGGGCGCTCGCCTTCCACGCGCAGGCCGTGGCCCGCGCCGGACAGCTCCATCCAGCGCACGTCGACTTTGTTTCCTGTTTCCTGCGGCCGGATGTAGTCATGATTCTGCTCGCTGATCGCGCCACGCCACAGGCCGATCGTGGCGCTGCTCTTGCGATCCACATAACTCTCGTGCGGGCCGCGTCCATACCACTGCACAGTGGTGATATCGGTCGGTAGCGCGAAGGCCAAGCCAACGCGGAACGGCGGTGGCAGCTCCTTCCACAGCGGCGTGAACTCACTGGCAACCGCAATCGAGCCATCGCCCGCCATGGTGTAGATGATGTTGAAACGTGCGACGCCATCGCCCAACGTATGCTGGATGGACACAGTGTCCTGCCCACGCGCTTCGATGGAATCGAGGCGTCGCTTTTCGCTCATCGCCTTCCACACCGCGAGTTGTTTGTCGGTTCCAACGCCGATATCGTTGTCTGTAACCGCACGCCAGAAGTGTGGCGCGCCACCGCTCGCGATGTCCTTGTCGCCCAGGCGATAACTGCGAATCAGCCCCGTGCCGCGGTCGATTGTGAGCATGGCTCCGCCCGCCGACAGGATGACCGCGCCGATCTCCTTACGAACAGCGACTTTGCCGCCGCTCGCATGAGCTTTCGGGCGAGGCACCTCGCCCAGCGCGAATTGTTCTCGACCAACGATATGGCCCGAGGGCACGAGCGGAATTGCGCTCTCCTTCGCCTTGGCGCGTAACGTGAGGAAATATTCGGCGTCCGAACGTCGCGAAACATTGTCGATCGGCAACTCGATCGTTTGAGCGCCGCGCGCCGGCGTCGTCAGCGCGGGCAAGGGGCCATTGGCGACCGGCACGCCATTCTCTTCGAGCTGCCACTCAAACGTAAACGCGGACAGGTCGATGAAGTCGTGACGGTTGCGGACCGTCACACGGCGGCTCACAGTGTCGAAGCCGTCGAACTGAATCGGCTCATAGACCTTGCGCAACTCGAACAGCGCGGGATTAGGCGTGCGGTCGGATTGCAACAGGCCGTCGCCAAACTCGATGTCGCCACCCGGATTCGGACCATATTCGCCACCGTCGCCCCAGTAGCGACGGCCGTCCGTGGTGTAGCGATACATGGATTGATCGACCCAGTCCCAGATGAAGCCGCCTTGCAGCTTATCGGGATGGGCATGGATGGTCTGCCAATATTCCTTCAGGTTGCCGCCCGAGTTGCCCTGCATGTGCGCGTATTCGCACTGGATCATGGGCTGATTGAAATTCCAGTTGGTGGCGTAGTCCACCATCTTGGCGACCGGATCGTACATGGGCGCGTAAATGTCGGCGTACCAGTTCGGGCGATGATCGTGAATGCCATCCCAGGTTCCCCAGCCGAGATAGCTGAGCAACCGGCCTGGGTCACGCTGCTTCACTGCTGCCGCGGCAGCCTCGAACGTCGGGCCGATGCCCGCTTCGTTGCCCAGCGACCAGAAAATGATCGACGGATGATTCTTGTCGCGCTCCACCATGTTGAGCGCGCGACTGACATGCGCGTCACGCCAGGCTGGATCGAAACCGATCTGCAGCTTGGCGCGCTCGTCGGGATGTTTGTTGGAGTAATCCATGTACGCATGGCTCTCGACGTTGGCCTCATCCATCACGTACAGGCCGTAGCGATCGGCGAGCTCGTAGAGAAACGGATCGTTCGGATAGTGCGAGGTACGAATCGCGTTGACGTTGTTTTGTTTCATCAAACGGATGTCGCGCTCCATCGATTCCCGCGAGATCACATGGAACGTTTCCGGATCGTGCTCGTGACGGTTGACGCCACGAATGGTGATCGGCGCGCCGTTGACGGTCACTCGTCCGTCCTTGATCGCGACCGTGCGAAAGCCAATGCGCGACACGGTCGATTGCACCACGCGACCTTGCGCATCAGTCAGCTCGACCAGCAGCATGTATAGATTCGGCGTCTCGGCAGTCCAGGGACGCGCGTCGGCGAGCGAGCCCTTCAATGTCACCACCCGCTCTGCTTGCCCGGCCGGGACTGAAATCGAGCGAGCCAACACTTCGCGTTCGCCATCGAGCACACGAATGCTCGCCGTGGTCGCCGCTCCCGGCGTCACCGACACATCCACATCGAGCGTGCCGCGACGCTGACTGCTTTCGAACCCGGCACGCGCGAAGAAATCACGCACACGCGTCTTCGGCGCCGCCATTAGAAACACTTCGCGCTCGATACCCGAGACGCGCCAGAAATCCTGATCCTCTAGATACGAGCCGTCGGACCAGCGAAAGATCTGGATGGCGATGGCGTTACTGCCGGCACGAATGAAACGCGTGATGTCGAACTCGGATGGAAGCTTGGAGTCCTCGGAATAGCCGACGTCCTGACCGTTGATCCAGACTCGATAAGCCGATCCCGCCGCACCGATGTGCAAAATCACGTCTTGGCCAGCCCAGCCCGCAGGCAGCTCCAGGTCACGCCGATATGAACCAACGGGATTGGTGGCGTGAGGAATCAGCGGCCGGTTGGCAGGGAACGGATAAGTGATGTTGTTATAGCGCGGCTGGTCATAGCCTTCAGCCAGTTCGCCGGCACCTTGATGGTCTTCCAGCCGGACACATCGTAGTTCGGCGTCTCGAAACCTTCCGGCAGCTGATCGGCATCGGGTGAAAAAGAAAACTTCCACTCGCCATTCAACGACACGAATCGTGACGACTGGGTGCGATGTCCCACCAGCGCACGCGCCCGAGTTTCAAACGGAAAGCCTGTCGCCCGCGCCGGCATTTTGCCTCG
>JBEVKA010000010.1:0-7006 GCA_040509855.1 Steroidobacter sp. | reverse complement strand
GTTCGAATGTTTACGCAGTCACGGCCTCGTTGCGTCAGCACGGTTACACCTCGCTCGCGCAGGATCATGTTCCAGACGATCTGCCCACGCTGCGCACTCGCCTGCGCGAGCATCTCGACTCGCACGATGTATTGATCTTGAGCGGCGGTGTGTCCATGGGCCGCTTCGATTACATCCCGCAGGTGTTGCAGGAACTGGGCGTGCGCGTCGTGTTTCACAAAGTGTCACAGCGGCCCGGCAAGCCGCTGTGGTTCGGCGTCGGCGCCGCTGGCCAGACTGTCTATGCGTTGCCCGGCAATCCCGTCTCGACGCTGGTTTGTCTCACGCGTTACGTACTGCCTGGATTGCTGGCCGCTCAAGACGCCGCGCCCACGGAACTTGAAACGATCACGCTGGCCCAAAGCTACGAGAACAAGGCGTCGCTGACCGGGTTTCTGCCGGTGAAACTCGTTCACACCATCGCGGGTCAGTGCGCGATGCCTCAGCCGACGCAGGGTTCCGGAGACTTCACATCGTTGATCGGCACGGTTGGCTTCGTGGAAGTGCCGCCGGGTCCGCGCGTCGTAGCGGAAGACGCGTCTCTGCCGCTCTATCGTTGGTGATCGCATGTCCAGCAACGTGACCCACATCGTGAAGTTACCGGTCGTGGAGCTGCCAGTGCAGCCTCGCCCCCACGACACGCTGGGACGGCCGTTGCACGACCTGCGGATCTCGGTCATGGACCGTTGCAACTTCCGCTGCCCGTACTGCATGCCGCGGGAGACGTTTCACGAGAACTATCGTTTCCTGAAGTCCAATGAACGACTGTCGTTCGAAGAGATCACGCGCCTGACGCGCCTGTTCGTCGAACTGGGCGTGAAGAAAGTGCGACTCACCGGCGGCGAGCCGCTGCTTCGTTCGAACATCGCCGACCTGGTCGGCGACCTCACCGCGATCGAAGGCGTGCAGGACGTCGCGCTGACCACCAACGGCGTATTGTTGGCCCAGCATGCGGTCGAGCTGAAAGCCAACGGCTTGCATCGGATCACTGTCAGCCTCGACACGCTGGATCCCGAGATCTTCAAACAAATGAGCGGCGGCCTGGGCGATCTGGATCGCGTGCTCGAAGGCATTCACGCCGCTCGCGAGGCGGGCCTGGCGCCGATCAAGATCAATTCGGTCATCGAGCGCGGGATCAACGATCACACCGCGCTCGACCTGATCGAGCGTTTCCGCGGCACCGGCGTCATCGTGCGCTTCATCGAATACATGGACGTGGGCAATCGCAATCACTGGAGCCTGGAGCGCGTCGTGCCGTCGAAGGAGCTGGTGGAGCGGATCGGCCAGCGCTGGCCGTTGCATCCGGTGGAAGAGAACTATCGCGGCGAAGTCGCGGAACGCTATGCGTTCGATGATGGCGTGGGCGAGGTCGGGTTTATTTCTTCCATCACCAATCCGTTCTGCGGTGACTGCACGCGGGCGCGGTTGTCATCGGAAGGCGTCTTCTATACTTGTTTGTTCGCGCGCACGGGCCTGGACCTTCGTGCGCCCATGCGCGAAGGCGCGTCGGATGCGGAGTTGGCCCGACTGATCTCCGACACTTGGACTCGTCGCACCGATCGCTACAGCGAAGTGCGCTCGACCCTGCAGAACGGCGAGCAGCCACTGCGCAAGATCGAAATGTATTACATCGGTGGCTGATTCCATGGCGACGTTCACTCACATCGACTCCGCTTCGCGCCCGACCATGGTTGACGTCGGCGACAAGGCCGTCACCAAACGCACGGCGACGGCGGAGACTCGCGTACGGTTTCCTTCGAATGTCGCCGAGGCGCTGCGTACTCAGCAGTTCACGACCTCCAAGGGTCCGGTATTTCATACGGCCATCATTGCCGGCACCATGGCGGCGAAGCGCACGCATGAGTTGATTCCGTTCTGTCATCCGCTCGGCATCGAAAAATGCACGCTCACGATCGACATGGAAGGCGATGACGCGGTGATTCGATGCACGGTCTCCGTGCATCACAAGACTGGCGTCGAAATGGAAGCGCTCACTGGAGCAAGTGTCGCGGCACTAACCATCTACGACATGTGCAAGGCGCTGTCGCATGACATCGTGATCGCGGACACGCGGCTGGTCGAGAAGCGTGGAGGCAAGAGCGATGTCGGCTGAGGCTCCGCTGTTTGGTTTAGTGCTCGCCGGCGGCGCGAGTACCCGCATGCAGCGAGACAAGGCTGCGATCGAGTATCACGGCCAATCGCAGCTGCAGTGGACGTTTCATCTACTGTCGCACGTTTGCGCGGCGACGTTTGTTTCCGTGCGCCCGGATCAACGTGAGGAGCCGACTCGCGCGGGGCTGCCACAGATCGTGGATCGCCTGCCCGGCATTGGGCCGATCGCGGGTATTTCCGCTGCGCTTCAAGCGCATCCCAAGGCGGCCTGGCTGGTCGTTGCGTGCGATCTGCCTTTCTTGAATGAACAGACATTGCGTCATCTCGTCGCTCATCGCGACGCTCGCAAACTAGCCACTGCCTATCGCAGCAGCCACGACGGCCTGCCCGAGCCCTTGTGTGCGATCTGGGAACCCGCGTCTCGCGAGCCGCTGCTCGCGCACGTCGCCGCCGGCAAGCAGTGCCCACGAAAGTTTTTAATCAACGCGGACACCGCGTTGCTCGATCTACCCGACGCTCGCGCGCTTGATAATGTGAACACCGCCGACGAATACCGCTCCACGCTCGCCCAGATCGGCGCCACGTCATCCGCCGATGCGGCTGTACCGGCTCACAGGGTGGCCAAGGCGCGCACGTTGCGTATTCAGTATTACGCCATCCTGCGCGAGCAAGCCGGGCGCAGCGAGGAAACATTGGACTCGACGGCAGCAACGCCGGCCGAGCTGTACGACGAGCTGCGCAAGCGACATCCGTTTCAGCTCGCGGCTACGCAGCTCAAAGTTGCGTTGAATTCCGAGTTCAGCGATTGGCACACTCCGCTGCGCCATGGCGACACAGTGGTGTTCATTCCTCCGGTGGCCGGCGGATGAACTCATTCACCTTCAGCACCACGACTCTCACACCTGAGTCCTATCGCCAGGCGCTAGCGGACCCGGCCGCGGGCGGCTACGCATCTTTCGAAGGCTGGGTCCGCAATCACAACGAAGGCCAGGCCGTGACGAGGCTGGAATACGAAGCCTTCGAGGCATTAGCAAACAAAGAGGGCGAGCGGATCGTCAACGAAGCCATCGCGCGCTTCGGCATTTTGAAAGCCGCCTGCGTACATCGCATCGGCTCGCTGGCGATTGGCGATCTGGCGGTGTGGGTCGGTGTCAGCTCACGCCATCGAGCGGAAGCGTTCGCGGCCTGTCGCTACATCATCGACGAAGGGAAACACCGCGTGCCGATCTGGAAAAAAGACCATTCCGTGAGCGGCGACTCGGGCTGGGTGAATTGCGAGCGCTGCGCGCAGCCCGGCCACGATCATGCGCATGAGCATCCTCACGCGCACCAGCACGACTAATCAGCCGCTGCCCAGCACGTGAATCACCAGATCGATGCGCCGATTGCGCGCACGACCGGCGGCAGTCTCATTGGTCGAGACCGGACGCGCCTCGCCATAGCCGATCGAGCTGACTTTCTCCGCGTCCACGCCAAAGTTACTGACCAGGTACTGCTTCACCGCGTCCGCGCGATCCTGCGACAGCAATAGATTCGCCGAGTCGCTGCCATTCGCGTCGGTGTGTCCTTCGACCACCAGCGACGCGCCAGGAAACAACGCCAGCGCCTGCTGCACTTTTTTCATGAGCGGCCCGCTGCTCGCGTCGATGGTGCTGCGGCCGGAGGGAAAGCTGATGCCCATCAAGGACACGACCACGTCCTCGCCCTGGCGATACACCTTCGCCTCTTCAGGCGTGAACGACGCTTCCAGCGTTGCAATGTTTGCTCGCATCCGCGCCTGCGAATCGACCTGACGTTGTAGCGCGATGCGTTCCTGCGACTCGCCACCGAGCCGCGACTCCACGCGCTTGAGCTGATTGTTCAAGGAAGCGATCTGCTCTTCGCGATCCTCGACTTCCTGCTTCAGGCGCCGGATCTCCTGGGTCTTCTGTTGCGCGTATTCGCCCAGCTCCTTCATCGGCGCCTGGTGACCTTCATCGAAGCGCAACTCCAGCTCCATGTCGGACGCGACACGCTGCAGCGGTTCTTCCCACGACAGGATCAACGCCTCGACGCCAGCCTGGTCGTCCTTCTCCTGCTGCAACACCTTCTCGATCTGCTGCGCGAGGTAAGTCGCATGGCGTGCGTCATAGCGAGCCTGCGCCGCCAGCTTCTTGGGCTGCGCGACGTCGTAACGATTGCGCTGAATCTCCTGCTCGGCCTCGGCCAGATGCCGCTTGGCCGATTGCAGAGTGCGCGGCGCGAATCGCCCGATCTTGGCTTCATCAGCCTTCGCGATGAGCGCACGCGCCTCGTTGAGAATGCCGCCCTTGATCGCGATCAATTCGGCATCACGCAACAGCACTTCGGCTTCGGCAGCACGCTTCTGCGCGTCCGGCAGATCGCCGCTCTCGTTTTCGCGCATGGCTTGCTGGAAACGTTCGGCCGCCTTGGTCCACGCCTCGCCCGCCAGCTTGGGAGCGCCGGCAGCGACTGCATCTTCGCGAGTCTTGATGACGCCACCGAGGGATTCGCGAGCACCGTCGGCCACAGTGCGAGCCCGTTGCAACGCCGTCTGGCCTTCCTGCACTCGAGCCGCCACTTTCTCCGGGTTGCGTCCGCGCTCGGCCTCTTTCGTCGCCGCCTGACTTGCCTGAACGGCGGCGGCAAACGCCTTGGGCGCGAACACATCCAGCTGATCGGCACGCCCCTTCTCGATCGAGGCGGCAAACGCAGCGGCATCCGAGTTGCTCGCGGCGAGCCCCTGGCCGGCGGCCAGGCACAACATCAGGGAAGCGATGAACGCGTGTAATCGAAACATACGTAGATGGGCTCGCGACTCGGCGAAACTGGCGGGAGTATACGCTACGGTCGCGTCTGCCCTGTGCCGCGAACCACATACTTGTAACTGGTGAGCTGCTCGACGCCGACCGGGCCGCGCGCATGGACCTTGTCGGTCGAGATCCCGATCTCCGCACCCATGCCAAATTCGCCGCCATCGGCGAATTGAGTCGATGCGTTATGCAAAACGATGGCGCTGTCGACGCCGGTCAGGAAACGCTCGGCGGTGACCGGGTTGCCGGTGATGATGGATTCGGTGTGAGCGGAACCGTATTTGGCAATGTGCGCCATCGCCTCGTCCACGCCACTCACGGTCTTCGCCGCGATGATGGGCTCGAGATATTCGGTGTACCAATCCTGCTCGATCGCCGGCACGACGCGCGCGTCGAGGCTTTGTAACTTTTCGTCGCCGCGCACTTCGCAACCTGCATCCAACAATGCTTTCACGACCGGGCCGGCGGCTGCACCCTCGCGATCGAACAACACAGTCTCAGCAGCACCGCAAACGCCTGTACGCCTGAGCTTTGCGTTCACCACTACATCTCGCGCCATGTTCACATCCGCGTCGCGATCCACGTAAACGTGACAATTGCCTTCGAGGTGACCGATGACCGGCACGCGTGCTTCAGCCTGCACTCTCTCAACCAGGCTGCGACCGCCGCGAGGCACGACCACATCGATGGCGCCCTTCATGCTCGACAACATGTAACCAACCGCGGCTCGATCAGTAGTCGGCACGACCTGAATCGCCGCCTCCGGCAATCCAGCGGCGCGCAAGCCAGCGACCAGGCAGGCGTGAATGGCTTTGCTGGAATGAATGCTTTCTTTGCCACCGCGCAAGATCACTGCATTGCCCGACTTCAAACACAGCGCGCCCGCATCAGCGGTGACGTTGGGACGACTCTCATAAATGATGCCGACGACGCCGAGCGGCACACGCACTCGTTCGATTCGCAACCCGTTCGGCCGCGTCCAGCTGGCGATCACCGCACCGATTGGATCGGCCAGTAAGACGATATCTTCGATGCCACGAGCCATGGCTTCGATGCGCTGCTCGTTCAATGTGAGCCGATCGAGCATCGATGAGGACAACCCCGCCCGCGTGGCTTGTTCAACATCGGTGCGATTGGCGGCGAGCAACTCGGCACGCCGCTGCCGAATTTCGCTGGCGGCCGCGGCGAGGGCAGCGTTCTTGGTCGCGGTGCCGGCCTGAGCCAGCACCTTGGTGGCGGCTCTCGCCGCTCGACCGAGGGCCTGCATCAGGTCGGCCACTTCGGCGGAACCCTGCAAAATAGGAGTAGGCGCATTCATGCGTTCATTCTAGCGGCAGCGGGCGGGAGTAAAGAAGTGTCAATCGCGGCCGCTGTTTCCAAGACGCAAAACCAGCGGCGGCTTTGGGGCCAGTCATGGTCATTTCTTGACCACACGCGCGGTTGCAATCGACCCTTGCGATGCCAGAATGGCCCGCCGACAACACAACGAAGCCCACAACGAAGTTCGGGGGGAACGACGATGGCAGTCGATGCGGGCGCGGCCCAAGAGAATACTTTCAGCGCCAGCAATGCCTATCGCCAGTACGTCGTCTGGCTGCTGTTCGTGGTCTACGTTTTCAACTACGCCGACCGCCAGATCCTTTCCATCGTACTCGAGTCGATCAAGGCGGAGTTCTCGCTGCGCGACTGGCAGCTCGGCCTGCTGAGTGGCCTGGCGTTCGCCGCGTTCTATTCGACGCTCGGCATTCCGATCGCGCGCATGGCCGACTCGCGCAATCGGGTCAGCATCATCACAGCATCGATCGTCGTGTGGAGTGCCTTCACCGCGGTGTGCGGCGTGGCGAAGAACTTCTGGCATTTGCTGTTCGCACGCATCGGCGTGGGCGTTGGCGAAGCCGGCTGCAGTCCCGCGGCGTATTCCATCATCAGCGACTACATCGAGCCGAAGAAACGCGCCACCGCACTGTCGATTTATTCGATGGGGGTATACGGCGGCAGCGCATTGGGATTTTTCGTGGGCGGACTGGTCGCCGCTGAATATG
>JBEVKA010000009.1:0-5676 GCA_040509855.1 Steroidobacter sp. | reverse complement strand
TCGCCGCTGAGTCGGACGGCCAGCTCGGCTACACGTTTACCGAGCACCGTGGCGAGCAGACGTTCGTCATCGGAGAGCCGGGCCGCGGCTCCTTCCTGAGCGATGGCGTTGGCGACGTGGCTGGCGCCATAAGGCGAGCCGCCCGACCGGGTGGTGGTCAGCGTTGACTCCGTGTAGGGCAACCCGACGATATACATTCCATGGTGGAGGAGCGGCAGCATCATGCTCAGTAGCGTGGTCTCCTGCCCGCCATGCATGGTTTGTGTGGAAGTGAAAACGCCGGCGGGTTTGCCCGCCAATGTGCCGTTCACCCACAGCGCACTGGTGCCATCGAGAAAGTATTTCAGCGGCGCGGCCATGTTGCCGAACCGGGTCGGACTGCCGAGTATCAGGCCGTGACATTCGCGCAGGTCGTCATGAGTCGCGAAGGGTGGTCCCGACGCCGGCACGGGAGGTTCGGGTTGATCGATGACCGTGGTAATTTGCGGAACCGTGCGCAATCTGGCGCGCGCGCCACTCACCGATTCCACGCCCCGACACACCTGTCGCGCCAGTTCGGCAGTACTGCCTTTGCGCGAATAAAACAAAACCAGGATTTCAGCCATGCGCGCGAATGCTCCGAAAATTCATCGCTGCGCGCGTCATGTGGGTGGAATGCAACGGGACGCCGGCAGTCGAGGCGCGTGCATTGTATGCATGCGCTCCTTGACGGTGTAGATTTCGATTGCTACGGTCGATTGAAAAAATCGCCATGGTAAGCCAGTCATCCCTTCGTTGTTTGGTCATGCTCATGCTGGGCGGCATGGGTCTGGCTGCCTGCGCCGGCGCGCCGGTGCAAGAGATGAGCAATGCTCGCCAGGCCATCAAGGCTGCCCGCGACGCCGCCGCTGCCGAGTCCGTGAACACGCCCCCCTCGCTGGTCGAAGCCGAAGCTTTGTTGATTCGCGCCGAAGACAGCCTGCAGAAGCGTGCTTACAAGGCAGCTCGTCGGGATGCCATCGCTGCGCGCGGCAAGGCCGCCGAAGCCTTGAGCACGTCGCGCACCGCTGACGATCACGGCGGCACCAGCTGATCCGACGCGCCCGGCCGCGCCGGGAACCCCAAGAGTCTCAGACGCTTCAAGGAGCGCATGTGTCCAATCTCATTGCGCGTCGCTGCTACATTTCCGGCCGCGTGCAGGGCGTGTTCTATCGCGCCTCGACCCGACAGAAAGCGGTCGAGCTGGGCTGCGCCGGTTATGCATGCAATCTGGATGACGGCCGCGTCGAAGTGCTTGCGGTAGGCGAGACCCAGGCTGTGCAGTCGCTGCTCGACTGGCTGTGGCGCGGCTCGCCCGGCTCGGATGTGAAATTCGTCGAAGTGCGCGAGATCGCGCTCGATGATCTCGGCGATGTGCCGGTCGGCGTCGCGACTAGATAACTATTGGTATTGCCACCGATTGGCCAGTCTCGTCAGCACCAGGTCGGCGTAGTTGCGGCGGCCGACGCTGCCGTTGTAGCGGGCCAGCGCCTTGGTGTAGTCGCCCTTCTCGCGGTCCAGGTAGAACTTCAGGATCGTGCAGCCCATGCGCACATTCTGCGGAGTGCGCACCAGTTCGTGATTGTTCATGCCCAGCTGATTGGGCCAGAACGGCATCACTTGCATCAGCCCGACCGCGCCGGCCGACGACACGGCCCAGCGATCGAAGCGGCTCTCCACATCGATCACCGCCATCACCAGTCCGGGCGGTAATTGCAGACGGCGGGCCTCGCAGAACACGTGATGCAGGATCTCGGAGCGCTCGGCTTCGTTCTTGACAGTCTTGCGCAGCTTCGGCTCCATGGCCGCGTACCAGACCTTTTCTTCGAACTTGTCTTCGAAGCAGGGCGCTTCCTTGAGCGTCTTTTGCAGGAAGCGGCCGAGCGCGGGATCCTGCTGGCGATCGGCCCAGCAAGGCCATGCCATCGAGGCAAGCAGTAATAGCAATAACGGGCGCAGGGCAGTCACGGAAATGAACGAGCGAGTTGCGGACCGTGTATGTTGTACGCGTTGCGGGCCGCACAATATCATGGCGTCAAACAGCCATAGATCGAGCGCGTCACAGGTGACATCCTCCGCGAGCGCCGGAACCTGGCGCGCGGCGACACATTCATTCTCAAGGAACGGCAACGGATCTCCCGCTGCATGAGCGCCCAATACGACGATAAGTACAACAGCAGCGAGGCCGCGATGGAAGACTCGTCCGCCAGCGGTCCCGGCAAGAGCCCGAGCCGGGGTGTCTACTGGCTGCCCAACCTGTTCACCACCGGCACGCTGTTCGGCGGCTTCTACGCCATCGTCGCGGCCATCGACGGCAACTTCTCCCGTGCCGGCATCGCTATTTTCCTGGCCATGGTGTTCGACGGGCTGGACGGTCGCGTCGCGCGCTGGACCAACACCCAGAGCGACTTTGGCAAGGAGTACGACAGCCTGTGCGACATGGTCGCGTTCGGTGTCGCGCCCGCCATCGTCGTCTATCAATGGGGCGTCGAGCGCATCTCCGATTACGGCACCTTCTGGGGTCGCTTCGGCTGGCTGGCGGCGTTCTTCTACGCCGTGGGCGCCGGCCTGCGCCTGGCTCGCTTCAACGCGAGGGCCGCGACGGCCGACAAGCGCTACTTCGAAGGTTTGCCGAGTCCGTCCGCGGCGGCGGTCGTCGCGAGCTTCATCTGGGTGGTCAGCGAATTTCCAGTGACCGGCCTGCCGGGGCTGGCGCTGGCATTCAGCATCACGCTGTGCGCCGGCATCCTGATGGTCAGCAAGTTCTCGTACTGGAGCGGCAAGGAGCTGAACATGCGCGGGCGCATCCCGTGGGTGTATGCGGCCGTGATCCCGCTGATTTACGTGATTATCTCGCTGGCGCCGGTATCGCTGTTTACGCTGTTCGGCCTGTACGCGGCCTCCGCGCCGCTGTACTGGGTGTGGCGCAAATTGAATCGCAAGAAACGCACCCCCGATCCGGCCTGATTGAGC
Organism: Steroidobacter sp.; assembly: GCA_040509855.1. GTDB lineage: Bacteria > Pseudomonadota > Gammaproteobacteria > Steroidobacterales > Steroidobacteraceae > Steroidobacter. Next base: position 2,685 of record JBEVKA010000009.1, on the reverse strand, counting down.
GGCTTGGGTTTGCGGATGGCCTCGGGCGGTAGCTGCCGGTAAGCTTCGACCTCGCACCCCGAAAACTCGTCTAAGCGTCCGCATGGATTCCCGCCGCCTCGCCTATCTCAAGGCACTCGACATCGACGTCTGGCACCGTCGCGATGCCGGCGCGCGGGCGCCCGTCGCGCAGCCCGCGATTCCGCAGATCGATACGCCAGCGGCGGACCTGCCTAAAACTCCGGCAACTCCGGTGCAGGTAGCGGCCGCGCGCGTAGAGGTTGCGCGAACAGCTGACGCTGTTCCGACGTCAGCTGACGCGGACATGGTCGCGAAAATGGGCTGGGACGAGCTTGCAACCGCGGTCCGTTCCTGCACGAAATGCCCACTGCACGCTACTCGCACCAACGGTGTGTTCGGCGTCGGCGACCGCGGTGCTCGTTGGCTCATCATCGGCGAGGCGCCGGGTGCGGACGAGGACAAGCAGGGCGAGCCATTCGTCGGCCGCGCCGGTCAGTTGTTGAATTCGATGTTGAAGGCCATCGGCCTCGCGCGGGAACAGGTTTTCATCGCCAACATTTTGAAATCGCGACCCCCCAACAACCGCGACCCCAAGCCCGAAGAAGTGCGCGCCTGCATTCCATACCTGTACCGGCAGATCGAGCTGATAAATCCGACGTTGATCCTGTGCGTCGGACGCATCGCCGCGCAGACGCTGCTGCAAGTGGAAACACCGATCGGCAAGCTGCGGGGCGCGGTGCATAGGATCGTGGGTAACCGGCCGATGATAGTCACGTATCATCCGGCGTATCTGTTGCGCAGTCCGGTGGAGAAGCGCAAATCATGGGCCGATCTGTTATTGGCGATGCGTACCTTCGAAGCATTGCAAAGTGGGGCGGGGTGAGCGCCGAGCTCGACCGCAGCGCCTTGTATCAATCGGTGCGCTTCCGGCCGATGACGCTGGTGGATGTGCCGGCGGTGGTGGCGGTCGAACGCGCTTCGTATCTGTTTCCCTGGAGCGAAGGCGTGTTTCGCGATTGCGTGCGCGTGGGCTACCTGTGCCGCGTGGTCGAGCTGGAAGGGCAGGTCGCAGGCTACGGCATCATGTCCTACGGCGCCGGCGAGGCGCACATCCTCAATATCTGTATTCGCAACGATCTGCGCGGCGTTGGCGTGGGCCGCCGTTTGATGGACTTCCTGCTCACGCGCGCTCGCGAAGCGGAAATGCAGGACGTGTTCCTCGAAGTGCGGCCGTCCAATCCGGTCGCCATCAAACTCTACGAGTCGCTCGGGTTCGTCAAAGTCGGCATCCGCAAGGCCTATTACCAGGCCGCCAGCGGCCGCGAGGATGCGCTGGTCTACAAGCGCGTCCTGACCCGGCCGTAGCTCACATTTCGTACAAATACCGGCGCGAGGCTGCGGTCCTTGTGACTCATCCCCTTGCGGGTGAGGCGTGCGCGTGATGAAAAGGCGATCCACGATAAATATCGAACAAAGGGATCGGCTCGATGCACGCCGTCGCAACTCCGGGACCGCCTCGCCAGCTGCACACGCCCTGGACGCTGCTGTTGTTGCTGCTGGTCGCAGCGGACCTCGCTTTCATCGTCCTGCACGTGCTGTATATCGAAACCGATCTGCTGCGCGGTCGGCCGTTCTCGCTCGAAGCCGACAACGGCATGCCCGAGGCGTTTCAGTACGTCAAACAATTCTGGGTCGTGCTGTGCATGGTGGTGCTGTTTCGAGGCACGCGCGCCGTCGTGTACATCGGCTGGGGCCTGGTGTTCACCTTCCTGCTGATGGACGACGCGTTCCAGTGGCATGAGCAATTCGGCAAATGGCTGGCCGCGCAATACACGCTGCCGGTGATGTTCGGCCTGCGTCCCGATGATATCGGCGAGCTGCTGTTCGCAGCGACCATGGGCGGGACCATGGTCGTGCTCATCGGCCTCGGATTCTGGCGCAGCGATGCCGACGCTCGCGTGTTCTCTCGCGACATGGCCATCCTCGTGGCCCTGCTCGGCGCGCTCGGCGTCGGAGTCGACGTCCTGCACGTGATCTCATATTTCAACGCGCCGATGCTGGCGCAATATCTGCTGATCTTCGAAGACGGCGGCGAGATGCTGGTGGTCAGCGGCATGGTCGCCTACGCCGCCAACGTCCTGAACCATCAAGGCCGTCCGACGGTGGACTTGTGGGCGATCACCAAGTCCGCTTTTTCACGAACTCGGCGAGCAGCTTCGTGAAAGGTTTGATGTCCTGATTCACGCTTGCCGCTTCCAGCGCGGCCATGTAGTCGGAGCGGCGTTCGAGCGGAATGATGGTCCATGGATAGCCGCCGGCGGCGGTCATCACGTTCATGAGAAAGCGGCCGATGCGGCCGTTGCCGTCGAAGTACGGATGGATGTACACGAAAGCAAAATGCCCGAGCACGACGCGAACCGCAGGTTCGGTCTCTTCGCGAATCAAATCGAAAAACGTCGGCATGAGATCGCGCACCGCTTCCGGATTCGGCGGCACGTGCATCGAGCGGCGGATGTAAACCGGGCCATTGCGATAACCCGCAAGATCGCTCGGTTTCAGAATGCCCGCGACGACGTTGGGGCCGAACAGTTCGCGATACCACGTCGCGTGATCTCGATCGGCCACCGCGCCGGCGTTCTCTTTTCCCAGCACTCTGCCGATGCTTTGTTTCACTGTCTGGAATGC
>JBEVKA010000008.1:0-3596 GCA_040509855.1 Steroidobacter sp. | reverse complement strand
ACGTGGCTCATCGTGAGATGCGGCCGGAGCTGGTGATTCCGGTGCCGCTCGCCACCGCTCGCTATCGCGAGCGCGGGTTCAATCAGGCACGGGAAGTGGCGCGGCCTGTGTGCAACGTCTTGGGGATGCGACTGTGCGGCGATTTGATCGAACGTCGACGCGAAACGCGCGAGCAGGCTGGCTTGGACCGCAAGGAACGTCTCAAGAACACGCGCGATGCATTCGCATTGATCGCACCGCTGCCTGCGCGGCATGTCGCTATCGTCGACGACGTCGTAACGACCGGCAGCACCGTGAACGAAGTCGCGAAGCTGCTCCGAAGCGCTGGCGCGGAGTGGATCGAAGTGTGGGCGGTGGCGCGCGCGTAGCGGCTATCTAAACGTGTATTCCAGTGCGATGCCGACGAAGATCGCCATGCCGAAATAATTGTTGTTGAGGAAGGCGCGGAAACAATCCTCCGGCTTGCGCTGGCGGATCAGCAGCTGCTGATACAACGCGAAGATCGCCGCGATGGCGATGCCCAGCTGGTACCACAACCCCAATTCCATCTGGCGTCCGATCAGCCACATCGCCAGCAGCGCCATGAGTTGCATGACGCCGATGAGGAAACGATCGGCGTCGCCGAACAGGATCGCGCTGGAGCGGATGCCGAGTTTCTTGTCGTCCTCGCGATCGACCATCGCGTACATGGTGTCGTAGGCCATGGTCCACAGCAGGCCTGCCATGAACATGATTAACGCGATGCGCGGCGGGTATTCGCCCGTGTGTGCGGAGAACGCCATCGGCACCGACCAGGTGAACGCGATGCCGAGATAGAACTGCGGCAGCGGGAAGAAACGTTTGACGAACGGATAGGTGATGACCAGCACGCCGCCGATCAATGTCAGCAGCTGCGTGACCTGATTGAGCGTGAGCGCCAGTCCGAGCGCGACCAACCCCAGGCCGCCGCAGATGGCGATTGCTTCGAGTGGATCCACCGCGCGCGTGACCAACGGCCGGTCTCGTGTGCGTTTCACGTGGCCGTCGAAGTTGCGGTCCGCGTAGTCGTTGATCGCGCAGCCCGCCGAGCGCGTCAATATCGTGCCGATCACGAACACGATGAACACGTGCGGATCCGGCTTTCCGCCGGAGGACAACCACAGCGCCCACAACACTGGCCATAGCAACAAATAGATGCCGATGGGCTTGTTGAGTCGCGTCAGCGCCGCGTACGCATGCAGCTTCGCTTTCGCGCCCGGCAAGATTTCGGTGACAAAGGCAGTCGCCGCGATCTTATGGCCGAGCCAACGCAGCCGGTCGCGGACGGGTGTCGCCGGAGCGCGAAGCGGTTCGAGTTCTGGCAGCGTCGCCGGCGGCACCGCGGCCATGGCGACAGTCTTGATGTATTCGTCCTGAGGCGTCGTCACTGGAGCTGCTGCTGGCGTGGTCTCGACTCGGAGCGGCGGTGATGGCTTCACCGGCTCCGGATGCATCGTCGGTGGTGCCGAAGGCGGTATCGCTACGGCCTTTGTCGTCTCGACTCGCGGTGGTGCCCCGGCCGAGGTCGGCGGCTTCGCTGTTTCTATTCGCGGTGGCGGCGATGCTGGGGAAGGCGCTGATGTCTTCACAGCCTCGTGATGTGCCGTCGCCGGCGGCATCGCATGCAGTGGCTGCGTTCTATCTGGGTGATGCTTCTCTTGAACAGCCACTGGTGCGGCCGGAGGCGTCGCTATCGGAGTCGGCGGCGCTTTTGCTACCTCGACTCGCGGTGCTGACGGTGGCGGTGTCGAAGCAGGAGGAACTGATGCCGCTGCGGGTGTCATCGCATGCAGCGGCTGTGTTCTATCTGGATGATGTTTCTCTGGAGCAGCGGTGGGCGTGGCCGGAGGCGCTGTAATCGGCGTCGCTGGCGCCTTCGCTGCCTCGACTCGTGCTACTGACGGCGGTGGAGCCACTGGCGGCTTCGTCGCCTCTGTTCGCGCTATCGGCGATGTCGTCGCAGGTGTTGCCGCTGACGTCACCGCTGGAGTCGTTGCTGCCTTCGCCGTCTCCACTCGCACTACCGGCGGCGGTGTCGGAGCAGGAGGCGCTGGTGCCGCCGGGGGTGTCATAGCATGCAGCGGCTGCGTTCTATCTGGGTGATGTTTCTCTTGAGCAGCGGCGGGCGTGGCCGGAGGCGTCGTTACCGACGGCGCTGGCGTCTTCGGTATCTCGACTCGCGGTGGCGACGGTGGCGGTGTTACCGACGGCTTCGTCGCATCCGTTCGCGGTATCGGCGATGTCGCCGGCAGCGCTGTTGCCTTTGCTGTCTCCTGACGCGCCGGCGGTGCTGCCGAGGGCGGTATCGCATGCAGTGGCTGTGTTTTATCCGGGCTGTACTTCTCCGGAGCGGCAGCTGGCGGAGTCGGCGTGGCCGACGTCGGCGGTTTTGCTGCCTCCACTCTCGGTGGAGGCGCCACAGGAGGCATCGCGCTCAGTGGCTGCGTTTTGTTAGGGCTGAACTTCTCTTGAGTGGTCGCAGGCGTCACCGGAGCTGCTGGCGCCTTAGCCGCCGCGGGCTGCATGGCATGCAGAGGCTGCGTCTTATCCGGGCTGTGAGGCTTCAGCAGCTCCATCTGCGCGGAGCCGGTTTGACCCGACGACGCCGGCGCGGCCGCCGGTGCAGCGGGCGACGGTTGCGTCTTGTCGGAGTTGGGCGAGTTGGGTGAATCTGCCACGAACGTAACCGTCTAAACCTTTCCGAAGCGCTCGCCTTGTCCAATCCAGCGGCGCAGCAGCGGCGCTATGTTGGCCTCATTTTCTCTGAGCATCAATTCTGCGACTTCCTGAACCTTCGGCAGCAGATCCGCATCACGGACCAGCTCGGCGACCCGCATCTGCATCAGCCCGGTCTGCTTGGTCCCCAGCAGCTCGCCGGGCCCGCGCAACTCCAGGTCGCGACGGGAAATCTCGAAGCCGTCATTGGTCGCGCGCATGACGGCCAGCCGTTCACGCGCGACTTCTGTCAAAGGCGTCCGATGTAACAGAACGCAGGTGCTCTCCGCCGCGCCACGCCCGACACGCCCGCGCAGCTGGTGCAATTGAGCCAGGCCCATCCGTTCAGCATTCTCGATCACCATCAGGCTGGCATTGGGCACGTCGACGCCGACTTCGATCACGGTGGTCGCGACCAGCAGATCGATCGCGCCCTCCTTGAAGCGCGACATGACCGCGTCTTTCTCCTTGGGCGACATGCGTCCGTGCACCAGTCCCACCTTCAACTCTTGCAGGGCTTCCATCAATGACGCTGCCGTTTCCTCCGCTGCCTGCGCATTGAGCTGATCGGATTCTTCCACCAGCGGACACACCCAATACGCCTGCCGCCTCTGTCGGCACGCATCGCGAATGCGCAGGACGACCTCGTCGCGACGATTCTCATGCAGAGCCACGGTGCGCACCGGCGTGCGACCCGGCGGCAACTCGTCGATGATGGAAACATCCAGGTCGGCGTAGGCCGTCATCGCGAGCGTGCGTGGAATCGGCGTCGCCGTCATGATGAGCTGATGCGGATAGCGCCCGGACGCCAATCCCTTCTCTCGCAACAACAAACGTTGATGCACGCCGAAGCGATGCTGCTC
>JBEVKA010000007.1:0-16721 GCA_040509855.1 Steroidobacter sp. | reverse complement strand
GTCCGTCGATGCGCACGCGCATGCGCCCTGACTGCACCACCCAGAAAATCCGATCGTCCGCGAAGAAGCGCGTTTGCGTCTTTTCACCGGGTGCCATGGAGATATAGCGCGCCACGAAATCGCGATCGCTGACGATATCTTCCTGCCAGCTGCGCTGGCCGGCGTGTTTCGCCAGCACTTCGGAAAGTTTCCAGTGTGGCTTGTTGGGTGCGGTCCAGGGCGTCGTCTGTGCAGGTTGCGCCGACCATGCGACGATGGGCTTTGGCCGCTGCGGCGGAGTTGGTTGCTGCGCGAATGTGACGCTCGCGCATGTCATCAATCCAATCAGCGCGCATGACTTGATCCGTCTCATGGTGTTCTCCATCGAGCGTGTATTTCGGTCATCGTTGATACAGCGGCGCAGTGCCGGGCGTGCGCACACGGAGTTTGTAGATGCTGGAGGTGGCGGTGATGTAGGCAACGTTGCCTTGCTCGGCGAACGCAAGGTTCGCAGCCACTTCCGGCAGCACCAGCTGTCCGAGCACCTTGCCTTCAGGTGTGATGATGCGGATGCCACCCGGGCCCGTCGTCCAGATGTTTCCTGCGCTGTCGACCTTGAGGCCATCGGGCCCGCCAGGCCGCTTTTCGTCCACGCCGTATTCGATCAGCATGCGAGCGTCGGTCACCGCACCGTTCGCTCCGACGTCGTAAGCCTTCACGAATCGCTGCGGGCCAAAGTTCGCGACGTACAGCGTCTTGCCGTTTGGCGAGAGCGCCAATCCATTCGGCAGAGTCAGATCGGTGATGACCGCTTCGAGCTTGCCGCCGGCATAGCGATAGACTCCATTGAACGCCAGCTCCCTGGCGGGATCCTGGTCCATCTTCGGCAGTCCGAACGGCGGATCCGTGAACCACAGCGAGCCGTCCGGTGCGAACACCAGGTCGTTCGGACTGTTGAGCCGCTTGCCTTGATAGCGGTCCAGAAACACCGTGGGGTGCAACTGCGCGTCGAGGCGCACGATCTTGCGTCCACCCTGTTGAACCAGCAGCACCGAGCCGTCTTTGTCGGTGACCATGGCATTCGATCCCAGATAGGAATCGGGCGGAAACGGATCCAAGCCCCCGGCATGCGTCAGCAACACTTCGACTTTGCCTTCGGGCGACACCGCCAGCACTTTGTCGTCGCGCAGGTCCGAGAACCACAAGCGACCTTGCCGCCACAGCGGACCTTCGGTGAATTTGAATCCGGTGGCGACGCGCTCGATGGTCGTGCCGGGCGCGATGATCGCATCCAATGCCGGATCCAAACGTTCGACGTGCGCGGAGGGCGCCGCGATCGCGCACGAGATGCTGGCGGCGCCGATCAGCAGAGCCAGTCGGGCGTGACGGATCGTTGTCAGAACTTTTGGCATGTCACATTCCCGGCGCAGTTCAAACGGCATCCGTCAGCAACACCAGGTAGCCTTTGTCGGCCACGGTGTTTTCGATCATCGGCCAATATTTGGCGTGATCGTCCGAGGCGATCCATTGCTGGCGTAGCGCTTCGCTCTCGTAGGTGAGTTGAAAGCGATAGTTGATGCTCGCCGCAGGCGCTGGGCCGCCTTGAATCACCTTGCGCAGCTTCAGCATCTTCAGGTCGATATAGCCGCGATGTTTCTGTGCGACGGGCTTGAAGTGCTTGTGGTAAGCGTCGAGCATTTCCTGCTCGCGCGCTGGATCCACCGCCAGGTCGCAGTACAGGACGATAGGCTTGCTCGTTTCGGGCGCAGCACTGGCGGCTCGCGCGAGATGGCTGGCGGCTGCACTGCCACCGAGGGTGAACCAGGCAAGCGATTTCAACCAACGCCTTCTGTTCATCATGCATTCCTCATTGCGCGGTCTTTGAATAGTTCTGCGACAGATATTCTTCGATGATCTGCATCTCATCGGGCGTGATCTCCGCGCCACGATCGGCCATCAGGCCCACCGTCACCGACCATTCCTCGGCTGTCTTGCGCTTGGTCGTAATCATGTAGATGTCGTGACAGCTGATGCAGCTGCGCTGAATCAGATCGAGGCCGGGGCCGGGCGGCGGATCGCCAGGAGGCTGCTCCGCCGACGACGGCGCGTTCATCAGCGTGGAACTTGCGACGATCGCTAAACCCGCTATGAGCATCGCGCTGGTTCTCCAACTGGACATGAGCGGCCTACGGCGTCGGCAGCGAGAATGCGGTGACTGCATCGCTCTCGACCGGGCTGCCCGCAAAGCCACCGGTGCTGACTGCCACGACGAACTGCTTGCCGCTCTTGTTTGCAAACGTCATGGGTGTGCCATAGATCGATGCGGGAAGTTTGAACGTCCAGAGTTCGGCACCGGTGCGGCTATCGAAGGCGCGAATGCGGCTGTCGTCCGTCGCGCCAATGAAAGTCAACCCACTGGCTGTGACGATGGGACCTCCGCCGCTGATGCGACCAGTGTTGTTCGATGCATCGGGCAGGTTGTCGCTCTCGCCCAGGGTCGAGCGCCATGCGATCCTGCCGCTGCTGACGTCAACTGCGACCAGGCTGCCCCAAGGGGGTTGCTGACAGGGCAGTCGCGTTTCGTGATTCCAGAAATAGACGTAGCCGTCTTTCAAACCCCACGAGCCGTCCGGTCGCTTGGCCAGCTGCTGAGGTGAAGCCAGTTCGTTGATGTTCACGATGAAGTAGCCGAGCCGCGGGTCGAACGCGCCGCCGCCCCAATCGATGCCGCCCAGGCTGCCGGGGAAGCTCGCGACGGCGGCATCGCCTCGCAGCGGCTGAAACAGAGCGCTCTCGACGATGTTTTTTTCCTTGACCAGTTGTTCGCAGTACGCGCGATGTTCGGGTGTGAGGTTCGCGAGATCGGACATCTTGAACTCGAGGCGGGCGAGGGGCGGCGGTGCCACCGGCATCGGTTGAGTTGGCCACGGAGTTTCGTCGGGAATATCCGTCTGGGTCGGGACGGGGACCTCCCGCACTTCGTAGATCGGTGTGCCGGTGACGCGATCGAGCAGGAACAGCATCGCTGTCTTGTTCATCACGGCGATCGCAGGAATGATCTTGCCATTCTTTTTCACGTCCACCAGCGTGGCGGCCGGCAGATCCAGGTCCCAGATGTCGTGGTGGACGGTTTGAAAGTGCCAGAGATATTTTCCGGTCGCCGCTTCAACCGCGACGATGGAATTGCCGAACAAGTTGGCGCCTTTGCGATCGCCGCCCCAACGATCGAACGCGGGCGCGCCGAGAGGCAAGTACAGAATGCCACGCGCGTCGTCGAGCACTGGTGACGTCCATACGTTCACGCCCGAGCGGTTCTTCCAGCTCTCACCCTCCCAGGTGTCGTGGCCGAATTCGCCGGGGCGAGGCACTGTGTGGAAGGTCCATACGAGTTGGCCGGTGCGTGCATCCCAGGCGCGTACATCGCCCGCGGCGCCTTGCATTGGTGTCTCCTGGACGCGCGAGCCGGTGATGACCAGATTCTTATATGTCAAAGGCGGTGAGCTCATGCCCAGCGGCGCGCGCGGGTAGCCATTCATGACTTCCGGTGTTTTCATGTCGATGATGCCGCTTTGGCCGAACTCGTCGACGGGTTTACCGGTGGCGGCCGACAGTGCGATGAGCTTGCCGCTGCGCGTGCCGAAAAAGATCGCAGGCTCCGCATCGGCGAGGCCCGGCCAGTACTCGACTCCGCGAGTCGACGGCTGATCGTGATTCGGCAGCTCGTAGACCCACAGCTCCTGGCCGTTTTCCGGATTCAGCGCGACGACGCGCCCGTAGGGCGTGGATAGAAACATTCGCCCGTTCACGACCAATGGCGTCGCCTGTGAAGGAGAGAAGCGACTGCGACGCATGGGTGGCGCGTCGCCAGCATCACTGGCAGGTGCGTCGGGCGTCGGGTTGGCGGGCCGCATGTGGTAGGTCCACACCGGTTGCAACGAAGAAACATTGGCCGGAGTGATCTGAGCGAGCGGTGAAAATCTCGCGCCGCCTGCATCGTGGTGGTATGTCGGCCATTCACCGGATACGCGCGTGCCTGCACACGCAGTCAGGAGTACGCCAGCAGCAACGATGGCAATCGATGGCTTCATCTCATTTCCGTGCGGGGCGGGGCTGATTGAGCAGCGTAGTTTTCGCCGCCATGTCGCGTGCGACGCCCACGATCATGAGTTCGAGCGTAGCAGCACTTTCGTTGGTGAAGGACTGGGTTTGGCCCAGGTCGACAGCGATTGCATCGCCGTTGCGAATCTCGGCGCGCTCGGCATCGACCGTCACGATTCCGGTGCCGTCGAGCACGTAATACATTTCGCTCATATCCGCCAGGCGTTGCGGTCCGACGCTCGTGCCCGGTGGCAGTAACAAGTGATCCACATAAGACCAGGTCGTGAAGAACACGCTGGGCTCGAGTGCGCGGCGATATCGCACGGTGCCTTTGCCGCCGTTCATGGCGTCGATCGGCTTCAGTAACTCACGATCCAGCCGCATCGATATGAATTGAGGAACGGGGTCGAGCGATACGCCGACACGCGCATCGCCGAGATCGAATGCATCGTAGGTTTTGGAAACGCCGACATTGATGTTGAGCCACTGCACCGGCCGGTCACTGGCGTTGTAGATGGCGTGCGAGCTTCCCTGTCGATTCGGCGCACCGGCCGGGCCTTTGAGCAGGGCAGTGCGGCCATTGATCGTGAATTCCGCCTCGCCATCCAGGATGACGAACATCTCTTCGCAATAGTTGTGGAAGTGCTGGCCGATGCCACTGCGCGGCTGGATCACGCCGCGATGAAGGAAGATCAGGTTGGTGCTGAGCGCGGTGCTCCCGAGCAGGGAGCCGAATTCCATGGAGCCGGCACCGCCATGCACGGCAGTCAGAGGACGGAATGTTTGCGGATCGGTATGAGCGATCCGACGTTGTAATGGGAGGCCGTTCGACGGCGGCGATTCCGCCGCAAAGCTCGCGGCAGAGACAAGCACCAATGCAATGAAGGCTCGGCTGGCCACCTGCTTCCCCCCTCGCCGTGGATCTTCGTCCGCGGCGTTGTCGGTCCGTACCATATCCGATATCATATATGATATGGAAGCTGCCGCACCGAAAAGCTCGCAAATAGCCTCGTCGCCGGCGGTTCCCATACGATTTTTCCTGGTGTTCTGGCTGTTTGTCCTCAGCACCGTCGCCTTCCTGGATCGAACCAACATTTCCATCGCTGGCGTGGGGCTCGGCCAGGAATACGGTTTGAGCAAGGTGCAACTGGGGTGGGTGTTCAGCGCCTTCCTGATCGGATACGCCGGATTCCAGATCCCCGGAGGCTGGCTCGCGGTACGCCTCGGCCCGCGAAAAATCCTGACGTTTGGAGTGGTGTGGTGGGGCGTATTCACGGCGCTCACTGCGATCGTTTCGCCCACCGCAACGCATGCGTTGACCGGCCTGATCCTGGTGCGCCTCGGTCTGGGAATCGGAGAGTCGGTCGTCTATCCGGCGGCCAATCAGTTCGTGGCCCGTTGGGTTCCGGCGCAGGAGCGCGGCAAGGCCAATGGCTGGATTTTCGCCGGGGTCGGCGCGGGCGCCGGCCTCACGCCACCGCTGCTGAATGCCATCATCGAATCGTATGGCTGGCGCGCGTCGTTCTGGTTCTGTGCCGTCGTGGGCTGTATCGCGGGATTGGTCTGGTACGTCGCGGCTCGCGATCGTCCACAGGATCATCCTCACATTTCGCGCGCTGAATTAGCACACATCCAAGCGAACATCGATGCTTCGACTCCGGCGACTCGACCGCCCATTCCGTGGCGACGGATTTTCACCAACGTCGATGTGTGGGCGCTCACCATCAGCTATTTCACGTTCGGCTACGTGGTGTGGATTTTTTTCAGCTGGTTCTTCATCTACCTTGCCGAGGTTCGCGGGTTGAACCTCAAAACCAGCGCGCTCTACAGCATGCTGCCGTTCATTGCCATGACGGTGTGTTGCTTGCTCGGTGGTGTGGTCAACGACGCCATCGTCAAACGCCACGGATTGCGGTTGGGACGCTGTGGGCTGCCGGTGGTTGCATTGCTGCTGACCGCGATATTCTTGATTTTTGGATCGATGGCCGAGAGCGCCGGGATGGCTACGGTAATCCTGGCGGGCGGCGCGGGCGCAATCTATCTTGCGCAGAGTGCGTATTGGTCGGTGACTGCCGACTTCGCGGGCCCACATTCCGGCGTAGTCTCGGGCGTGATGAACATGGGCTGTCAGGTGGGCGGGGCGATCACCGCCTCGCTCACGCCCTGGATTGCCGCCGAGTTCGGTTGGACATCCGCATTCTTTACCGCAGCGGCGCTAGCGGCCGCAGGCGCCTTCGCCTGGCTGTTCGTCGACCCGACACGGTCGCTTGCGGAAGTTCGTGAATAACATTGCTCCAGAGGTGACGAGACCGTGAGTACATCAACTCAGAGCGACTCAGCTCGGAACGACGATGCGAACCTGCCGCTGGCAGGCATTCGTGTGCTGGACGTTTCGCAGGTCATGGCGGGGCCGTTCTGCTGCATGTTGTTGGGAGACATGGGTGCGGATGTCATCAAGATCGAGCCGCCCAAGATCGGCGACTCGACGCGTCACTCGATGGGCTTTCGGTTGAAAGGCGAGGACAGTCCGGGCTTCCTCGCGCTGAACCGGAACAAACGCAGTATCGCGCTCGACCTGAAGCAGCCGGCGGATCGTGAGATTCTCTATGCGCTGGTCAAGACGGCGGATGTGCTGGTGGAGAACGCACGCCCGGGCGTCGCCGATCGTCTCGGCATGGGATACGAAACATTGAGCGCCATCAATCCGCGCCTGGTGTACGCGAGCATCTCCGGCTTCGGCCACACCGGCCCGTGGTCGCAGCGTCCCGGATTCGACCTGATCGCGCAGGCAATGTCGGGTGCGTTGAGTGCCACGGGGCTGCCCGGTCATGAGCCGGTCACGAGTGGACTTCCGGTCGCCGATCTGGGCGCGGGTTTGTTTGCTACCTACGGCATCCTGAGCGCGTTGCTGGGTCGGGGAAAATCAGGTCGGGGGCAGTATATCGATGCGTCGCTGTTGGAAGCGGCGCTCGGTCTGTCGGTGTGGGAGACGACCGAGTTGTGGGGCACGGGCAAGTCACCGCAACCGATCGGCAGCGCGAATCGCATGTCCGCTCCTTATCAGGCAGTGCAAGCGTCGGATGGCTATTTCGTCATCGGCGCCGCGAATCAGAAACTCTGGCTCACGTTCCTGGAAGTAATGCAGCGACCGGAGCTCAACGCCGATCCGCGTTTTGCGACCAACGCGCTCCGAGTGACAAATCGCGTCGAGCTCATCGACGCGCTAAAGCCGACGCTGGCCCGGCGCACGGTGCACGAATGGGTCGAGGCACTGTTGGCCGCCGGCGTTCCCGCAGGCCCGATCTATAACTATGAGCAGGCCTTGGCCAGCGATCACATCGCCGCGCGCGAGATGGTGATCGATGTGCCGCATCCGGTGGAAGGATCGTTTCGCGCATTGGGATTTCCGATCAAGATGCGGGGCACGCCACAGCGGGTTCGTCATTCGCCTCCGTTGCTCGATCAGCACGGCGACGAACTGCGTCGCGAGCTCATCGAAAAAGGACTGCTGCCATCGAATTCGCACCAGGCAGCCTCGCGATGAGTGAAGCCAGGCTGGTTTATGAAAAGAGTGGGGCGATCGCGCGCATACTTTTCGACAATCCCTCGGCTCACAATGCGCTGACGCACGACATGTGGTGCGGCTTGCGCGACGCCTGCAGGCAGATCGCACAAGACCCGAGCGTGCGCGTCGTGACCTTTCGCGGCGTGGGCGGCAAGGCGTTCATTTCGGGCACCGATATCAGCGGCTTCGTCGGCTTCGAGTCCGGCCGCGATGGCATCGAGTATGAGCGGCACATCGACGAGTGCATGGCGGCCGTCGATGCGCTGCCGGTGCCGAGCATCGCCGTCATCGAGGGCTGGGCGGTGGGCGGCGGGCTCAATATTTTCAGCGCCGCCGACTTTCGCATTGCCACTCCCAACGCACGTTTCGGCTCGCCCCTGGGGCGAACGATCGGCAACTGTCTGTCGATGAGCAGCTGCGCACGCATTGCCGGTGCGATTGGCGTCACCGCCGCGAAACGGATGTTGCTGCTGGGACAGTTCATCAACGCGCAGGAGATGCTGGCCCAGGGTGTTCTCTACAGCATCGAGGAGCCGGACAAACTCGACGCCGCTGTCGATGCGCTTTGTCAGCTCGCGATTCCCAACGCGCCACTGACGACACGCGCCAGCAAAGAGATGATTCGTCGGCTGAGCCATGCAAACCTGCCGGACGTGGACGATCTCATCGAGCAGGTCTATGGCAGCGAGGACTTCAAGAAGGGCGTGCGCCACTTCTTGGACAAGAACAAGACCGTGCCGCCCTGGAGCGGCCGCTGATTCACCACTCGACGGCGATGTACTTGGCTTCGGTGAATTCACGAACGCCGTGATGTGAGCCTTCGCGACCCAGTCCGCTCTGCTTGACGCCGCCGAACGGAGCCGCGGCATCTGAGACCAGCCCGCGATTGAGCGCGATCATGCCGCTCTCCAGACGCTCCGAGATGCGCAAGCCGGTTTTGAGATCGCTGGTATATACATACGCGACCAGTCCGTATTCGGTGTCGTTGGCGAGCGCGATTGCCTCGTCTACCGAGTCGAAGGGGACCAGTGCGGCTACGGGCCCGAAGATCTCCTGTTTGAGGATCTGCGCATCCGCGGGCACGTCGATCAGTACCGTCGGTGGATAGAAGAACCCTGCGCGCGTCGGTGCTGCGCCACCTAACATCACACGCGCGCCGCGCTTGACCGCATCGGCGACCAGCGATTCGATCTTTTCCACCGCTGCTCGATTGATGAGGGCGCCACAGCCTGTGTCGGGCGAGCAGCCTTCGCCAAGCTTCACCGCGCCCATCTTTGCCACCAGCTGCCGGGTGAATTCCTCATAGACGCCGCGCTGGACGTAAAAACGATTCGCCGCGGTACAGGCTTCACCGCCGTTGCGCATTTTCGCGATCATCGCGCCGGCGATGGCGTCGCCGATGTTGGCATCGTCGAGCACCAGGAAAGGCGCGTTGCCGCCCAACTCCATCGAGCAATTGATGACAGTGTCGGCGGCTTCACGCAACAGCAGGCGACCCACTTCGGTCGAGCCTGTGAACGAGAGTTTGCGAACCCGGCCCTCGTGCAGCATGGCCTTGACGACTGCTGCGGGATTGCTGGTCGTTATCACGTTGACGACGCCCGGAGGAATGCCGGCGTCCAACATGATCTGCGCCACTGCATAAGCTGTGAGCGGTGTCTCCTCGGCGGGCTTCAAGATACAAGTGCACCCAGCCGCCAGCGCGGGAGCGATCTTGCGCGTGGCCATGGCCGCGGGAAAATTCCAGGGCGTTATCAGTAGCGATACTCCGATCGGCTGATACATCACGACGATGCGATTGGCGCCGCTTGGCGCGACGCTGATCTCGCCTTCGAGACGCACAGCTTCCTCGGCATACCAGCGGAAAAACTCCGCTGCATACAGCACCTCGCTCTTGGCATCCGCGAGTGCTTTGCCGTTTTCGAGCGAAATCAGCTGTGCCAGCCAGTCGCTGTTTGCCACCATCCGCTCGAAGCACTGTCGTAACAACTCGGCACGTTTTCTGGGTGGCGTCGCGGCCCAGGCAGAAGCTGCACCGGCCGCCGCGTCAATCGAATGGATGGCATCGGTTACGGTTGCATCGGCGACGGAGCCAAGCGTGTCGCCGGTGGACGGATTGATGACATCGATGCGCTGGCCTTCAGCTCCTTCGCGCCACTGACTGCCAATCAACAGGTCGGTTGGAATCGCGCGATCGGGCGCCCCCGCCGTGACAGGCAGCCGGTAGTGATGAGTTGCTTTCATAGGTAACGGAAGTAGAGGAGTTCAGGCGCCGCGCAGTGACGCTCGATTGCCGGAGTAGGCTGCGGACGTGATGGCTCGCATCGCTTGCAGATCCAGTGGCCGTGGATTGTTTTTCACCAGGCGCCCGATGGCGATGGCGCTTTCCGCGGCCCATTCCTGCTTATCAACGGGCAGCCCCAAATCTTTCAGCGTGCGCGGGATGCCGACGGATTCCAGCAATCGCGCGACCTCGTCGACGAGAATACGAGACAGCTCGTCATCGCTGCTGTTGCTATCGCCCAGCTGCAATACATGAGCAATCTGCGCGAAGCTCTCGACGCAAGCCGGGCGGTTGAACTCCATCACATAGGGCAACAACGAGGCGACGCCATCGCCGTGTGCCGTGTGCGTAGCGTTGCCTACGGGATATTGAAGGGCATGCGCTGCCGCCGTGCCCGCGGTTCCAAACGCGCATCCCGCGGCGAGGGCGCCCATCATGAGATTCTCTCGCGCTTGCAGATCGCCGCCATTCTTATAAGCACGATGAAGGCTGTGCCAGATCGAAGAGATCGCCAGCAACGCGAAATGATCCGAAAGGGCATTCTTGCCGACGAACACGTGTTGAATCGTCAGGTCTGGCGTCGGATTGCGCGCCAGTGCGGTGAAGGACTCGATGGCATGCGTGAGTGCGTCGCCGCCCGAGCAGGCTGTCAATGCGGGCGGGCAACTCAATGTTAGCTCGGGATCGCACACGGCAACTTGCGGAATGAGATGCGGGCTGGCAATGCCGATCTTGGTGCCTCGCGCGGTGTCAGCAACGACGGAGACAGGTGTGACTTCGGAACCCGTTCCGGAAGTAGTCGGTACCGCGATCACCGGGATGACCGGCCCCGGCACTTTGTATTCGCCGTAATATGACGATAGCTCGCCGCCATGCGTGAGCAGGACCGCGACTGCTTTGGCCATATCCATGCAACTGCCGCCGCCGATCCCGATAATCACTTGCGGAGCGAAGCTCGCCGCTTTACTCACGCAGTCCGCGATCGACTCGACTGGCAAGTCGGCGCGCGTCTGATCGTAAATGAGCGTGGTCGCGCCACGCTGGGTCAAGTCAGCAATGACGGCTTTGAAGTCGGCATCCGAACCCAAGCGCGTATCTGTGCAGACCAGTACGCGTTGACCGAGCTGTGCGGCCACTGCCCCGATCGCATGGCGCTGACCGGATCCGAACAGCACGGAGCGAGGCAGCCGCATGGCGCCGAACAGGCTCATAGGACTCTTCTCTTCAATTGGGCAACGCCGTCTCAGTGCTAAGCATCCTATATCATATATGATAGAATTGCCATGGGTACTCAGCGAGAATGGGCCCACAGTATTCGTGCGTAGGAGCGCGGAAAACCCTCATATCTATGAGTATCGACTCTAAAATCCCTGGCGGCGTGATCGTGGATGCCGCGCCGGACACTCGCCGGCAGTTCAAACGAGCGGCGGGGTTCGTCGAGGACGCGTACAGCCGGATTCGCGAAGACATCATGTCGTTGAAGATTCCGCCCAACACGCGCATCTCCGTCGACAGTCTGGTGCGTGAGTTCGGAATTTCGCAAACGCCGATCCGCGAAGCCTTGAGCATGCTCGAGGCGCATGGGCTGGTCACCAAACAGCGTTTCATCGGGTACTGCACGGCGCCGACGTTGAATCGCAAACAGTTCGAGGAGCTGTTCGAGATTCGTTTGCTGATAGAACCCTATGCCGCGCGCCGGGCGGCCGAGCAAATGAGCGACAAAGCGCTCATCGAGCTGTGTGGACTCGCGCTTGAAATGAATCCCGACCAGGCTGCGCAGTCACATGCGCTCTACGATCAGTTCGCCGATCAGGACGCGGCATTTCACGAGCAGATCGCGCGGGGCAGTGGCAACGATCTGATCGCTGAATCACTGAGCCGACTGCACATTCATTTGCACATCTTCCGTCTGCGCTTTCATCGTGAAGTGACTAACGAAGCCGTTGCCGAACATACCTTGGTGACCAAGGCACTCCAGCAGCGCGACCCGGCGCAGGCAGAAGCCGCGATGCGCGCGCATATCGAGAAGTCATACCAGCGGCTCGTGAAGTACACGCGCGAGTAGTTCTCCGACTGCCGGCACGCAGTCCATCGCTTACGATGCATTTGACTTTCCAGGGCCCACCCCCCGATGATGAGGATATGCTATAGGATATAGCCTGGGTGGCCGGGCGAACAAAGATCACTCAAGGGGGCGGGATGCAGCTCGCAATTCGTGTCGCGGCCATGGTCCTTGCGCTGGCGGTTTACGCGCCGGCACCTGCGGCTACGACGGTGCTGAAAGAATTCACGCTCATCGATGGCACGGGTCGCCCGCCCGTCCCGCGTTCGGCAGTGATACTCGACGGTGAGCGCATCTCCTGGGTGGGGCCGGCATCGAAGCTGCAGATTCCCGCGGGCGCGACGGTAGTCGATCTCGCCGGCAAATTTGTCATGCCGGGCCTCATCGACAATCACGTGCATCTCGGCCTGGTGCATGACCTCGCACAGGACATCAAGTTTTATTCACGCGATCTGGTGGAGCAGCAGCTGCGCATCTACGCCGCTTACGGTGTGACAGCCGTACAAGTGCTGGGCACGGACAAGGATGTGATCTTCGACGTGCGCAACGATCAGCGCAAAGCGCAGAACGACATGGCGCGCGTGTACACGTCCGGCCAGGGGCTGGTTTACAAAGGATCTTACGGCGGCGTTCCCGGACTCAATCAACCCGTCGCGAACGAGGCGGAGGCGCGCCAGGCCGTCGACGCGCAAGTCGCCAAAGGCGTCGACTTCATCAAGCTATGGGTCGACGACGAGTTCGGCGATCTGCCGTCGCGCATGCCGGCGGATATCAGCAAAGCCATCATCGATCAGGCGCACAAACATCGGCTGCGCGCCATCGCTCATATCTTCTATCTGGAGAATGCCAAGACCCTGGTGTCACAAGGCGTGGATGGTTTTGCTCACAGCGTGCGCGACCAGCCCGTTGACCAGGCGCTGCTGGATGCAATGAAGCGACAGGGAACAGCGCAGATGGCCGCGACACTGAGTCGCGAAGCCTCGTTCACCTATACCAAGCTGCCGTTTGTCGACGATCCATTTTTCAATCGCGCGATCACGCCGGCTGCGGTCGCGACGCTGATAAGTGCGGAACGCCAGCAGAAGCTTGCCGCGGGTAAGCATTTTGGCCAGTACAAAGGTGTGCTCGATACGGCGTTGGACAACACCCGTCGAGCGCGTGCGGCGGGCGTGAGTTACGGGGTCTGTAGCGACAGTGGCCCGACCGGCCGCTTCTCGGGTTATTTCCTGCCTTGGGAACTGCAGTTGATGGTGCAGGCAGGATTGACGCCGCTGCAGGCGCTGACCGCCGCGACGGGCACGAACGCCAAACTGATTGGTGCGAAAAACTTGGGAACGCTCGAAGCGAACCAGGCCGCGGATCTGGTGGTGCTCGATGCCGATCCGGTCGCGGACATTCACAACACCAGAACCATTCATGCGGTCTACGTAGCCGGCAAGTCGGTGCCGACGATCTGGTCGGTGTGCACGGGCCGGCCGGCGAATGAATGCAAAGGTGCGGCCGATGGCAAGCGGTGACGCGGTCGTCGTGAAATCCGAAGCCGCGGCGATCGATCAAGCGGCAGTCGTCGCGCCGACGCGCATTCGCCACGTCGTGCTGTGGCTCACCGTCGCCGCCTACATGATTACCTACATCGATCGGGTGGTGATTTCCGCCGCGGTGCCATCGATCCAGGAAGAATTCGGTTTCTCGATCGTGACGATGGGCTGGATCCTGGGCGCGTATCAACTGTCGTATGCGTTGTTCCAGATCCCCGGGGGCTGGCTTGGAGATCGATTCGGTCCGCGCCGCGCGCTGCCGGCGATCGTGGCCTGGTGGTCGGCGTTCACCGCGGCCACCGCGTTGACCTGGTCGGCGACCTCGATGATCGTTTGCCGCTTTCTGTTCGGCATGGGAGAGGCGGGCGCGTTTCCCATCGCGACACGCTCGTTGTCGCGTTGGATGCTGCCCTCGGAACGCGGATTTGCACAGGGCATAACGCACGCCGGCTCCCGTCTTGGCGGCGCGCTCACACCGATCGTTGTCGTGGCCCTGATCGGGCTGTACGGATGGCGCGCGCCGTTTTATATATTTGCTGTGCTCGGTCTCGTATGGGCCGCGATCTGGTACTGGTTCTATCGCGACTCGCCCAACGAACATCGCAGCGTCAACGCGGCCGAGCGAGAGTTGATCGCCAATGCGCTGGGCAATACGGCGAATCGTTCCAAGATCGTTCCGTGGCGACAGATTCTGAGCAGCCCGCAGATGTGGCTGCTGTCCGCGATGTATTTCTGCTACGGCTATGACATCGGCATCTTTCTAACCTGGTTCCCGAAATATCTGCATGCCGCACGACAATTCGAGCTGCAGCAGATGGGGTTGTACGCGAGCTTGCCGCTGCTCGCTGGTGTGGCTGGCGATATCTGTGGCGGCTGGTTCTCCGACCTGGCGCTGAAGCGCACCGGCAATCTCAAGTTTGCACGCCGCGTCGTGGCCATCCCGGGATTTCTGATCGCCGCCGTCACTATTCCGCTCGCCTGCCTCGCGACTGATCCGCTCGTCAGCGTTGGTTACTTTGCGCTCGCGGTGTTTGGGATCGAGCTTACCGTCGGTGTTTCCTGGGCGGTGACGCTGGACATTGGTGGTGTGTATGCCGGGTCGGTGTCGGCCGTGATGAATACCTTCGGCAATCTGGGCGCCGCCATCGCGGCGGCCATGACAGGTTACATCGTGAATGCGAGTGGTTGGACCACCGCGTTCTTCGTGCTCGCGGGTTATTCGTTGGTGGCCGCGTTGCTGTTCACGCGCATCGATGCATCGAAGCGTGTCTACGAGAACGTTGCCGTGCCTTGAAGCCCGCTCGTGGCGGTGGGGGATATCATGTCTGAAGACAACAACGCTGAGCCGAAGCCGGTCAATCGGCGCGCATTGCTGAAACTCGTTGGCGCGGGTGCAGCTACAGGCGTATTGCCGCTCAAGAGTGCTGCTGCCGCGGATTCCATGCAGGGCATGCATCATCCGGCGCCACAACCGGCAGATCCAGCGGATGAACCGGCGCCTGTCTATCAGTTTCTCAACGGCGACGAGGCTGCGTTCATCGAAGCGGTTGTCGACACGTTCATTCCTGTGGATGAAGTCGGGCCGGGAGCTTTGGAGCTCGGCGTTGCGACGTTCATCGATCGACAGTTGAGCTCGGGCTACGGCCGCGGCGATCGCATGTACTTGCAGGGGCCGTTCATCGAAGGCACGCCGGAGCAGGGATATCAGCTGCGCATGACGCCGAGCGAGCTGATTCGCAACGGCATTCTGGATCTCAATGCGTTTACGCGAGCGAAGTACAAAAGAACATTCGACGGTCTCGCCAGTGCCGACCGCATCGCCGTGCTCACGCAGCTCGAGGGGCAAGAGATCGAGCTGGCCACGGTGCCTGCTGCGTATTTTTTCAACCTGCTGCTCGAGCTGACCATGCAGGGTTACTTCGCCGATCCGCTGTATGGCGGCAACAAAGGCAAGGCGGCGTGGAAGATGATTGGCTTCCCAGGCATTGGCGCCATGTACGCGGACAAGATCGAAGCTTTTCGCAACAAGAAATATATGACCGAGCCGCTGAGTATCCAGGATCTGCTTTGATGGCCACCAAGCTGAAACCGGTCGATATCGCCATCGTGGGCCTGGGCTGGGCGGGCGGCATCGTCGCCAAGGAGCTTGCGTCCACCGGCTTGAAAATCGTTGCGTTCGAACGCGGCGGACCGCGCGCGACCAATCCGGATTTCATGGCGCCGCAGGTCCATGACGAGCTGCGCTACGGACGCCGTCACGAGCTGATCCAGAACCTGCGCAAGGAAACATTGACGTTCCGCAACGACCCTTCGCAACTGGCGTTGCCGATGCGTCAGCTGGGCTCATTCCTTCCGGGCGAAGGAGTCGGTGGCGCCGGCACGCATTGGTCTGGACTGCATTGGCGCTGGACCGAATGGGAACACAAGATGTACTCCGGCACCGTGGCGAAGTACGGCAAGAGCATCGTGCCGGCCGACATGAACCTGCAGGATTGGCCGATCGACTATCACGAGCTCGAACCGTACTACGACAAATTCGAGAAGGTGTGCGGCACGTCCGGCAAAGCCGGCAATCTGCGCGGCCAGAAGATCGATGGTGGAAATATTTTCGAAGCGCCGCGCGCCAGCGAGTTCCCGAATCCGCCGCTCACTCAATCGCACAACATGGTGTTGTTCGAGAAGGCCGCGCGCAACCTGGGCTATCACCCGTTTCCCGTGCCGGCGTCCAATGCCTCGCGCCCGTATGTGAATCCCGATGGGATCGCGCTCGGCCAATGTCACTACTGCGGCTTCTGTACCAGCTACGGTTGTGAGGCGAATGCGAAAGCGAGCCCGCACTTCACCGTCATTCCGCTCGCCTACAAGAATCCCAACTTCGAGGCGCGGACCAATTCATATGTGATGAAGGTAAATCTGGACTCGCGAGGCAAGCGCGCGGTCAGCGTCACATATCTCGATGCCGGTGGACGCGAGTTCGAGCAACCGGCGGACCTGGTGATCCTGGCGGCGTATGTGTTCGGCAACGTGCACCTGATGCTGCATTCGAAGATCGGCAAGCCGTATGACTTCAAGCGCAACACTGGAGTGGTCGGCCGCAATTACGCGTATCAGTCGATGGGTGGCGTGGCCGCGCTGTTCCCCAAGGACACTCACTTCAATCCGTTCATGGGCTCGGGCGCGCTGGGCACCTGGCTG
>JBEVKA010000006.1:0-5837 GCA_040509855.1 Steroidobacter sp. | reverse complement strand
GTTGCATTCACGGCACCACCGCGCTCTCACCCTCACAAGAAGCGCATGATGCCTTGCAGAAAAAATCCCTCTTGAATCCGTGCCGGAGCAGGACTAAAACAAACATCGACGAATTGCCCGCACTTACCGCTGGAGGATCGTCATGACGTCGCCGAGCCCGGTCGTGGGTGAATGGTATCGCCGCTTCAACGGCGCGCTGTTCGAGGTGGTCGCGGTCGACCGCGACGATGCCACCGTGGAAGTGCAACACTTCGACGGCACCGTCGAGGAGTTCGATCTCGAGGCTTGGGAAGAGCAGGACTTCGAAGAAGCGCAGCCGCCCGAGGACTGGACCGGCTCGGTGGATGTCGAGCCGGAAGATTACGAGTCCGAACGCGAGGTGGTCGCAGCGGGCACCTGGAACGATCCGCTCATGAGCCTGGATCGTTCCGAAGCTTCGGGTTATTCCGAGTGGCCGTCGCCGCGCGATTTATAACAGCACTGTTATAACAACCCGACGTTATAACAACCCGACCTAAATGCCGGGTTGATCCAGCCGCTTGATCTTATCCCGCATGAACCACACGAGCAGCAGGCCGGGCACGGCCAGCAGCACACTGACGATGTAATAAGTGTCCCAGCCGCCCTGCTCGGCGATATAGCCCGCCGGACCTCCCAACACGTAGCGCGGCGTCAATGCGAACGCGGAGATCAGCGCATATTGAAAGGCGCTGTAGCGCGTATCACACAGCGCCATGATGAGCGCCACCGAAGCGATGTTGCCCATGGAGCCGGCCATGTTGTCGATGGCGACCGCGGCCACCATCAGTGCATAATTTTTTCCGGCCAATGCCAATGCGTAATAGAGGAAATTCGACAGAGTCTGCAGCACGCCGAAGATCAGCATCGAACGCAGCAGGCCGAGGTTGACCATCAGCACGCCGCCCGCGATGGCGCCGATGATGCCGCTGGATACAAACAAGGCTTTGAGCACCAGCGCGATCTCGGTCTTGCTGAAACCCATGTCCATCATGAAGGGCGTGAACAGGCGCAAGGCAAACGCATCGCCAACCTTGAACAGCACCACCAGCAGAATGAGCGCGGCGGCGCTGGGAGTCGCGAGCAGCTCGCGCAGCGGGACGATCACCGACTCCTGCAGCGAGCGCGGCGGATCGTTGGCGTAATGCGGCTCGGGCGCGAATACCGTGGCGATACAGAAACACAACATCACGCCCGCCAGCATCAGAAATCCAAAGCGCCAGCCCAACCCCCAATCGGCCGCAACCAGCACGAACGCGGATGCGAGATAGGCCGACGTGCGATAGCCGAGATTGTTCGCGGCCGCGGCCAACCCTCGTTCGCTCGGCTGCGAGACGTCGGTGCGATACGCGTCGATCACGATGTCTTGAGTCGCGGAGAAGAACACGATCGCCACCGCGCACACTGCGACCGGCGTGAGCCAGGTCGTCGGATCCTGCACGGCGAAGGCCGCGATCGCGATGGCCAGCGCAATTTGCGTTACCAGGGTCCAGCCGCGACGTCGCCCCAGGAACGGCAGCGGATAACGATCGAGCAGCGGCGCCCAGAGAAATTTGAACAGGTAGGGCAATGCCACGTACGTCAGCACGCCGATGGTCGCGAGATTGACGCCGCTGTCCTTGAGCCAGGCCTGCATGGCGCTTTCGGTGATCTGGTTCGGGAAACCCGAAGCGGCGCCGAGCACCATGATCGCAATCATCTTGCGACTGGCCAGTATGTCCCGCAGCCGCGGCTTTTCCGCCCGGGTGCTGGTCGAGGTGTTCGACGATGCTGTGCTCATCCGGCAATTATAGGAGCGAGCCAGCGTCGATTACCGAAGCCCGCTCACGATAAGCGGCAAATCGACTACCATCGCGACCGCCTTCCTTCATTCATGTGTTCACATGCGCTCGTTCATCGACCTGTGCCTGGAGCTCGGCGTGCTGCGCTTCGGCGAATTCAAGCTGAAATCCGGCCGCCTCAGTCCGTATTTTTTCAATGCCGGGCTGTTCAACTCGGGACGCGCGCTGGCCGAGCTGGGTCGCGCGTATGCGCAAGCCATACAAACTGCCGGCATGCAGTTCGATGTGCTGTTCGGGCCAGCCTACAAAGGCATTCCCCTGGTCTCGACCACGGCGGTGGCGTTGGCAGATCATCACGGCCGGAGCATGCCGTGGGCCTTCAATCGCAAGGAAGCCAAGGATCACGGCGAAGGCGGCAACATCGTCGGCGCGCCGCTGCGAGGCCGGGTTTTGATCGTTGACGACGTCATCACTGCTGGCACAGCCATCCGCGAGGCCACCGACATCATTCGCGCTGCCGGCGCCGAACCTGTCGGCGTGGTGCTCGCGCTGGATCGGCAAGAGCGCGGCCAAGGGCAATTGTCCGCGGTCCAGGAAGTGGAACAAACATTGCAACTGCCAGTGACGAGCATCCTGCGTCTGGCGGATCTCATCGACTACCTGCGCCAGAGCGGCGATGCGGCCCAACTGGCTGCGATCGAGCGTTATCGCGGTCAGTACGGCGTGGCGGGTTGAGCGCATGCTGGTAAAAGCGGCTCGCGGGCGTTCGAGACCGGAGTGACACAAATTGTCCGAAGTTGACGCACCGATGCTCTCCGGCACAATAACCGCGCACCTCAGGGGATATTCGCCATCGATGCGTGGGATTCGAACATTCACGATCGTCGCCGCCGCATTCGCGTCCACCACCACGGTGAACGCGCAACAGAAGACCGGCAACGTCGAAGCGTTCTATCGCTGCAAGGATGCGAACGGCCAGACGCTCTACGGCGACCGCATGCCGTTGGGTTGCCAGGGCCAGGACACCGAGGTCCTGAATGCTCACGGCATGGTGCTGAGGCTCATCGAAGGCGAGCAGACTCGCGCCACCCGCCTCACTCGCGAAGTGGCGGAAAACAAGGAGCGCCTGGCGAAGGAACAACGCCTACAGCGCGATCGCATGCTGCTCGAGACTTATCTGAGCGTCGAGGATATCGAACGGCTGCGGGATCAGCGCCTGGAGATGCTGGCCGCTCAGCAGCGCGTGACCGAACAGACCATCGCCAATATGCGCGAGCGCCAGATCCGTATCGAATCGCAGATCGCGCGCTTCAGGCCGTATAGCGATAAACCAGATGCGCCACCGCTGCCGGATCATCTCGCCGAAGAGATGGTGAACACGGTGAACGGCATGCGCGTGTATCAGGAGTCGCTGCAAAAGAACCGCAACGAGCAGGCCGACGTCAAATCGACCTTCGGCGCCGACATCAAACGCTTCAAGGAACTGAAGGGAATCCGCTAAGCGCGGCCCGAGCTGCCGAAACCGCCGGCGCCGCGCTCGGTCGCGGCGAATTCGTTCACTACGTCGAATTCCACCTGCACCACCGGCACCACCACCAGCTGCGCGATGCGCTCGCCGGGCTGGACCGTGAACGTCGTCTGGCCACGATTCCATACCGAGACGAACACCTGGCCCTGGTAATCCGAGTCGATCAGGCCGACCAGGTTGCCCAGCACGATGCCGTGCTTGTGGCCCAGCCCCGAACGCGGCAGCACGATGGCGGCGTAGCCCGAATCTTCCAGATAAATGGCAATGCCGGAAGGAATCAGCTGCGTGTCGCCGGGCTTCAATTCCAGCGGCGCGTCGATGCAGGCACGCAAGTCGACGCCGGCCGAGCCGGAGGTCGCATGCTGCGGCAAGGGATAGTCGCGGCCGATGCGGGCATCGAGCACACGAACCTGCAAGCGGCGGCGCGCGCCGCCAGTCGTCGTTCCATCAGCCATGAGCAGCGGAGATCGGTGTGGTTGGATTTGTTTTGGTGACTTCGCCACGCGCGCGGTAGCGCTGGGCGATGAGTTCGACCAACTGCCGCGCGAGCGCGGTTTTGCTGGTCATCGACAACTCTTGTTTGCCGCCCTGCCAATACACGGTGAGCGCGTTGTCGTCTTTGTCGAACGCCAGACCGTCGCCGACTTTGTTGGCCGCGATCATGTCCAGGTTCTTGTTGGTGAGCTTGGTGAGCGCGTTGCGCTCCACGTTTTCGGTCTCGGCGGCGAAGCCCACCAGAAACGGCGGTGCTTCGCCGCGCGATACGGTGGCCAGCACATCAGGAGCGCGGGCGAGCGCCAGATTGAGTGTGTCGCTGGTCTTCTTGATCTTCTCGCACGCGATGTCACGACATCGATAGTCGGACACGGCAGCCGCGGCGATGAAAATGTCCGCATCGACCACGTTACTTTGTACGGCCGCCAACATCTGCTCCGCGCTTTCGACGTCGACACGATCCACGCCGCGAGGCGTTGGAATCTGCACCGGGCCGCTGACCAGCACCACGTTCGCGCCCGCTTCGCGCGCCGCTTCGGCAACGGCGTAACCCATCTTGCCCGAGCTGCGATTGCTGATGAATCGCACCGGATCGATCTTCTCTCGCGTCGGACCGGCGGTGACGACGACTTTCAAACCCTGTAACACGCCGGGCCCGCCGCGAGTCGTGAAAATCTCCGCTGTGATCTGCGTGGGTTCGAGCATTCGACCGACGCCGACTTCGCCACACGCCTGCTCGCCGCTCGCGGGGCCGAGGAAACGCACGCCGCGCTCTTTCAATAATTTCACATTCGCTTGCGTGGCCGGATTGGCCCACATCTGTCGATTCATCGCCGGCGCGACGGTGATCGGCGCGCTGGTCGCCAGACACAGGGTCGTCAGCAAATCTTCGGCGAAACCATGCGCGAGCTTCGCCAGGAAATCCGCCGTGGCCGGCGCCACGATGATTTCATCCGCCCAGCGCGCGAGTTCGATGTGACCCATGGCCGCTTCGCTGCTCTCATCCCACAAGTCATCGCGCACCGCTCGACCGGACACGGCCTGGAACGTCAGCGCGGTCACGAACTGCTTCGCTCCGCTCGACATCACGACCTGCACTTCGGCCCCCTGCTCGATCAATCGCCGCACCAGGTCGGGGCTTTTATAAGCCGCGATACCACCGGTGACACCGAGCAGAATTTTGCGAGGCTGAGAGCTCATGGGTCGGATTATGGGGGCGGCTCCCGGGCACAGCAAAGGATCCGGGTGCATACCCGCATTCCTGCTCGGAATGGAACCGCCTAGCGCAACTTGGCCGAGGAATAACACGCCTTAGCCAGCCATTTGCACCCGAATAGCCGCCAATACGACGGTCCCTGCGCCTCATAGTCGCCGGTCGGGAGGCTTGGAGGACAAGGATGTCGATACGTCACTGGCCCGCCGGCGATCGGCCGCGGGAAAAGCTGCTCAAAGTGGGGGCATCGGCGCTGAGTGAGGCCGAGTTGCTGGCGATCTTGCGGGGAGCAGGCGTACGCGGCAGGAGCGCGCTCGACGTGGCTCGAGCATTGCTGGCGGAGTTCGGCTCGCTACGAGCGTTATTGACCGCCGAACGTCAGCGAGTCTGCAAGGCGCGTGGGCTCGGGCCGGCGCGGTATGTAGCCTTACAGGCAGCTTTGGAGCTGACCCGCCGGCATTACCAGGAAATGATGACGGCCGGCTCAGTGCTGGCGAATCCCCAGGCGACCCGCGAGTTCGTACAGCTTCGGCTGCGGGACCTGCCGCATGAAGTGTTCTGCTGCCTGCTACTGGATAGCCATTACCGGGTAATCGGCTTCGAGGAGCTGTTCCGCGGCACCATCGACGGCGCGATCGTGCATCCCCGTGAGGTGGTCAAACTGGCGCTTGCCCGGAACGCGGCATCGTTGATCCTGGTCCACAACCACCCCTCCGGCGTCGCCGAGCCTAGTCCGGCCGATCGGCAAATCACCGTCCGGCTCCGGGATGCCCTGGCGCTGGTGGATATCAGGGTGGTCGAT
>JBEVKA010000005.1:0-7598 GCA_040509855.1 Steroidobacter sp. | reverse complement strand
CGGCGTCATCGCATCCGGGTCGATGCCTTTGAGGGCGGCGACGGCTTCGTGTTCGATTTCTTCTTCCTCGGCGGGAAAATCCAGCACCAACTCCTGCTGTGGCTTCACTTGCTGAGCGGCCGCGGAGCGACGTTCGAGTTCGTGGAGATATTTCCTTGCAGCGGTGATGACTTTCGGCGGCACGCCGGCGAGGGCAGCGACTTGCAGGCCGTAGCTCTGGTTGGCGGGACCTTCCTTCACCGTGTGCAGGAAGATGAGTTTCTCGCCATGCTCGGTCGCGTCGAGGTGTACGTTCGCGCAGCTTTCCAGATCGCTCGCAAGCGACGTCAGTTCGAAATAGTGAGTCGCGAATAACGTAAACGCACGCACATTGCGGGCGATGTGATTCGCGCATGCCCATGCGAGCGAGAGGCCATCGTACGTGCTCGTGCCGCGACCGATTTCATCCATCAACACCAGGCTGTTCGAGGTTGCATTGTTGAGAATGTTCGCGGCTTCGGTCATCTCGACCATGAAGGTCGAGCGTCCGCCGGCGAGATCGTCGGATGCGCCGATGCGCGTAAACACGCGATCCACCGGGCCGATGCGTGCCGAGCGGGCGGGAACATAACTTCCCATGCGCGCGAGAATCACGATCAGCGCGGTCTGGCGCATGAACGTGGATTTACCACCCATGTTCGGACCGGTGATGACCAGCATGCGGCGCCCGTCCCGCAACTGCAGGTCATTCGGTACGAATGGTTGATCGATGAAACGTTCCACGACCGGATGCCGGCCCTCGTCGATCTGCAACACCGGATCGTCGGAAAGCTCCGGCTGCGAGTAGCGTAGGCTCACCGCGCGTTCAGCGAGATTCGAGAGCACATCGAGCGCTGCCAGCGCCGCGGCTGTCGACTGTAACTCCGCAAGCTTGCCGATCAGCAAGTCGAGCAACTCGTCGTAAATCTGTTTCTCGCGCGCCAAGGCTTTGTCGCGCGCGCCGAGCACTTTGTCCTCGAACTCTTTCAGTTCGGGTGTGATGTAACGTTCGGCGTTCTTCACCGTCTGGCGACGGTGATAGTCGGTGGGCACTTTGTCGGCGAGGCTGCGATTGATCTCGATGTAATAACCTTGCACCCGGTTGTAGCCGAGCCGCAGGTTCGCGATGCCACTGCGCTCTCGCTCGCGCGTTTCCAGGTCGATCAGGTATTGATCGCTGTGCTCGCTGATGCGCTTGAGATCGTCCAGTTCGGCGTCATAGCCCGGCGCGATCACGCCGCCTTCGCGCAGAATCGGCGGTGGCATCTCGATGATGGCGCGCTTGAGCAGATCGTGAATGTCCGGATGCGTGCCGGCTTGTGAGGCCAGCTCGCGCAGCAGCGGCGAATCCACACCTGTCAGCAGTTGTTGCAGGTCCGGCAAGCGGCCCAGCGCATCGCGTAGTTGCGCCAGATCTCGCGGCCTCGCGCTCTTCAATGCGACACGCGCCAAGCCACGCTCGATATCTCCGACGTGCGCCAGCAGATCATGCAAAGGCGCCTGCAGCGCGCGTTCGATCAACGTCGCGATCGCCTGCAATCTCAATTCGACAGCACCACGATCACGCAGCGGGCGGCTCAGCCAGCGACGCAACTCACGCCCGCCCATCGCCGTCGCTGTTTGATCCAACACTGCGGCGACGGTGCATTCCGGCCGATCCGCCAGACTCATATCGAGTTCGAGATTGCGACGAGTCGCCGCGTCCAGCAGCACCGCATCCGTTCGCTCTTCCGTGCGCAAACCGCGCAGGTGAGGCAGCGAAGCCTTCTGCGTGTCGCGAACGTATTGAAGCAAACTGCCGGCAGCACGAATCGCGAGGGAATATTCGGCGCAGCCGAAGCCGGACAGATCGCGAGTCGCAAACTGTTCGCACAACAGCCGCGTGCACGAGTCGAGATCGAAATGCCACTGCGGTCGCTCGCGCACGTACGTGGTGATGTTCGCGGGCTGGCTGGACTCGGGCACCAACAACTCTGCTGGCCGCAGCCGCTCAATCTCAGCGGCGAGCGCTTCTTCGCCCGCGGCCTCCATCACGCTGAACCGACCACTGGACAACTCCAGCCACGCGATGCCGAAGCGTTGATGTTCCCGACACAAAGCCGCCAGCAACGTATCGCGGCGAGCGTCGAGGAACGCTTCGTCAGTCACCGTTCCGGGCGTCACCACGCGCACGACCTGGCGTTCGACGGGTCCCTTGGACTTCGCGGGGTCACCGATCTGTTCACAAATCGCGACCGATTCGCCGCGACGGACCAGGCGCGCCAGATAGCTCTCGACGCTATGGTACGGCACGCCCGCCATGGGAATCGGCTGACCGGCCGATTGCCCGCGCGCCGTCAGGGTGATATCCAGCAGGCGCGCGGCTCGCTTCGCGTCCTCGAAGAACAGCTCGTAGAAGTCGCCCATGCGATAGAACAGCAACTCGTTCGGGTACTGCGCCTTGAGGCGCAGATACTGCTGCATGGACGGGGTGTGGGTTTCCAGGGCGGCGGACATCGCGACGGGAGAGCTCCTATGCACTTGCTTGGGACGAAGGGCGGAATGGAATTGTGCCTGCGCGAATCCGGATATGCCCAGCTTGACGTTGATCCCCTGGGAACTTAAAGCATGCGTGTCATGACGACCGACGACGAGCTGTTGCGACTGGCGACCCTGGCGGGCGCCGATTTGCTGGATGCCGAGAAGCGTCTGGTCACGGCCGAGTCATGTACCGGCGGCTGGGTGGCCAAGCTGTTGACCGACATCGCCGGCAGCTCCGGCTGGTACGACGGCGGCGTAGTCGTGTACAGCAACGCATTAAAGCAATCGTTGCTCGGCGTGCGGCCATCCACGCTGGCGTCTCACGGCGCGGTGAGCGAGGCGACCGCGCGCGAAATGGCGATCGGCGCGTTGGAAACGCTCGGTGGTCACATTTCATTGGCCGTGACGGGCATCGCTGGCCCCGCCGGCGCGCAGCCGGGCAAGCCCATCGGCACGGTTTGGTTCGCCTGGGCGTGGCGCGAAAGTGGCGGAGTGGAAACGCGCGTCGCGCTGGAGACTTTCAGCGGCGACCGCGAGGCGATTCGTCGACAGTCAGTCGCGCGAGCATTACGCGAACTCACCCAACTGCAGCGGAAGGCTTGAATGCCATCAGGTTCGGCCAAGGACAGCCAGCGGCTGTTCTTCGCGCTGTGGCCATCGGATGAATTCCGCGATCAGCTCGTTTCAGAGACACAGGCAATCGCACGCGACAGCGGCGGACGCGTCATCCCGCCGGAAAATTTACACGTCACGTTATTCTTCCTCGGCCAGGTGTCGCTGTCGCGGCTGGAGTTTGTTCAGCAAGCGGGTGCCGGCTGCGCCAACGCGCCAGGATTCCAGCTGAATTTCGATCGCACGGAAATCTGGGGCCGCGCGAATTTGCTGTGTCTTACGACTTCAACGGTGCCCGCCGATGTCACAACGCTCGCGGAAAAGTTGCGCGACTCATTGCGCGGCGAGGCGCTCGGAGGGAGCGAGCACGAATTCCGTCCTCACATCACGCTCGCGCGCGACTTGCCGCGGCATGGACGCCCCGCGCCGATCAAGACGTTGCGCATGAAAGTGAATGATTTGGTGCTGGTCGAATCGCGGCCCGGATCGGTGGGCTCGCATTATTCAGTCATGGCGCGCTGGCCCTTGTTATCCTCCGCCGCCACTATCACAAATCCAACAGTGGCGGAGAGCGATTAACTGTGCAAATATACAGATAACCGCCAGATCCCAAATGTATCGTTCGTAAATACTGGACGCCTCGCCGCCGTCCACCAGTGAAGGGCTTACCCGATGGAAGAAAATCGCAAGAAGGCGCTCGTCGCCGCGCTCGGACAGATCGAAAAGCAGTTCGGCAAGGGCTCGGTCATGCGCCTGGGCGATGCCAGCGCCACTTACGATGTCGAAGCCGTGTCGACCGGTTCGCTGGGTCTGGACATCGCGCTCGGCGTCGGCGGTTTGCCTCGCGGCCGTGTCATCGAAATCTATGGGCCGGAGTCCTCCGGTAAAACCACGCTGACGTTGCAAGTGATCGCGGAAGCGCAGCGAGCCGGCGGAACCGCCGCGTTCGTCGACGCGGAACATGCATTGGATCCGGTGTACGCCGGCAAGCTCGGCGTGAATGTGCAGGAACTGCTGGTGTCGCAGCCGGACACGGGCGAACAGGCGCTCGAAATCACGGACATGCTGGTGCGCTCGAGCGCGGTCGACGTGATCGTGGTCGACTCGGTCGCGGCGCTGACGCCGAAGGCCGAAATCGAAGGCGAAATGGGCGACGCGCACGTTGGTCTGCAGGCGCGTCTGATGTCGCAGGCACTGCGCAAGCTCACCGGCAACATCAAGCGTTCCAACACCATCGTGATCTTCATCAACCAGATCCGCATGAAGATCGGTGTGATGTTCGGCAATCCCGAAACCACCACCGGCGGCAACGCGCTCAAGTTCTACGCTTCGGTGCGCCTGGACATCCGCCGTATCGGCGCGATCAAGAACGGCGAGGAAGTCGTCGGCAACCAGACGCGCGTGAAGGTGGTCAAGAACAAGGTCGCGCCGCCGTTCCGCGAGGCCGAGTTCGAAATCATGTATGGCGCCGGCATCTCGCGCATGGGTGAGATCATCGACATCGGCGTGCTGCAGGGTTTTGTGGAGACATCCGGCTCCTGGTACAGCTACAACGGCGAGCGCATCGGCCAGGGCAAGGAAAATGCGCGCAACTTCCTGGAGCAGCATCCGGACATCGCCCGGGATATCGAGTCCAGGATTCGCGAAAAGCTGCTGCCGCCGACCAAGCGCGGCGAGGCTGTGAAGGGTGAGGCGGTTTAACAAAGGGACAAGCAAGAGCGGTCGCAGTCGCGATCTGTTCGAGGCCGCCCCAAAAGGGGCGGCCGACCCAGAGATCGATCCGGGCAAGCTCGAAAAAGAAATTGCCCTCAAGGATATTGAGAACACCGCGGTGCGCCTGCTGTCGCGCCGGGAGCACTCCACCGAAGAACTACGCCGCAAGCTGGCCGCGAAGGGTTATCCCGAGTCCGGCATTGCCACCGTGGTCGAGAAACTGGCCACCAAGAAGCAGGTTTCCGACGAACGCTTCGTTTCCAGCTACGTCCATCACCATGCTCGTCGCGGTAAGGGGCCGGTGCGCATTCGGGCCCAGCTGCGGCAGCAGGGCGTCACGGATTCCCAGATCCAACAGGAAGTTAGCGTCGGAGAAACCGACTGGACCCGGCTCGCCGGCGAGGTCCGGCGGCGTAAGTTCGGCGCAGAGCTGCCGAGCACGGCCAGCGAACGTGCAAAGCAGGCGCGCTTCCTTCAATATCGCGGTTTTAACAGCGATCAGATCCGCGCTGCCCTGAAATTCGATCCGGACATGGATGATGGTTCGGGCGCGTGATCCGATCCCGATCATCCTGACGGTTCCTCATGACTGCCAAGCGCCTGTCGAGCGCCGAACTTCGCGCGCTGTTCCTCAACTTTTTCCGCGAGCGCGGTCACCAGATCGTGGCTTCCAGCTCGCTGGTGCCCGGCAACGATCCCACGTTGCTGTTCACCAATGCCGGCATGGTGCAGTTCAAGGACGTGTTCCTCGGCAAGGAAAAGCGCAATTACTCGCGCGCGGTCAGCTCGCAGCGTTGCGTGCGCGCCGGCGGCAAACACAACGATCTCGAGAACGTCGGCTACACAGCCCGTCATCACACCTTTTTCGAGATGCTGGGCAATTTCAGTTTCGGCGATTATTTCAAGCGCGACGCGATTCGTTTCGGCTGGGATTTCGTCACCGGCAAACAGTGGTTGGGCATCGATCCCAAGCGACTGATGGTGACCGTGTATCACAGCGACGATGAAGCCTATGACATCTGGCACAAGGATGTGGGCGTGGCCGCGGATCGCATCGTGCGCATCGGCGACAAACCGGGCGGCGGCTCCGATAATTTTTGGCAGATGGGCGAGACCGGTCCGTGCGGACCGTGCACGGAAATCTTCTACGATCACGGCGCGCACATTCCGGGCGGGCCGCCGGGCTCGCCCGACGCGGACGGCGATCGCTGGATCGAAATCTGGAACTTGGTGTTCATGCAGTTCGAGCGCTCGGAGGACGGTGTGCTCACGCCGTTGCCGAAGCCGTCGGTCGATACGGGCATGGGCCTCGAGCGCACCGCCGC
Source organism: Steroidobacter sp. (assembly GCA_040509855.1). Taxonomy (GTDB): domain Bacteria; phylum Pseudomonadota; class Gammaproteobacteria; order Steroidobacterales; family Steroidobacteraceae; genus Steroidobacter. The sequence goes on along the minus strand of JBEVKA010000005.1, from coordinate 1,410 downwards.
CGTCATGCAGGGCGTGCACTCGAATTATGAAATCGATTTGTTCGTCAACCTGATCCGCGCCGCGGCCGAGGCCACGAACACCAAAGATTTGTCATCGAACTCGCTGCGCGTGATCGCCGATCACATTCGCGCGTGCTCGTTCCTGATCGCCGATGGCGTGTATCCGTCGAATGAAGGTCGCGGTTACGTTCTCCGACGCATCATTCGTCGCGCGGTTCGTCATGGCTACAAGCTCGGCCAGACTCAATCTTTCTTCCATACGCTGGTCGGCGCGCTCGCCAAGGAGATGGGCGAGGCTTATCCCGAGTTGATCGCGCAGCGTGAACAGATCGAGCGCGTGCTGAAGCAGGAAGAAGAGCGCTTTGCCCGCACCTTGTCGCAGGGCATGGTGCTGCTCGACGAAGCGATCGGTTTGCTCAAGGGCACGCAGATCGACGGCCAGACGGTGTTCAAGTTGAACGATACGTTTGGATTCCCGGTGGACCTCACCGCGGACATCGCGCGCGAGCGCGGGCTGACGATCGACGTTGCTGGCTTCGAGGCGGCGTTGAAAGAACAGCAGGAGCGCGGCCGCGCGTCTAACAAGTTCGGCGTGGATCTTCGCTCTGGTGTGTCGCTGGACGACAAGACTAACTTTAGTGGCTACGACAACCTCGCGGACCTTGGCAACATCGTCGCTCTGCTCAAGGGCAAGGAGCGTGTCGATGTGCTCCGCGCCGGCGAAGAGGGGCAGGTGATTCTGGATCACACTCCTTTCTATGCCGAGAGCGGTGGGCAGGTCGGCGATGCCGGCGAGTTGCTCGACGCCGGTGGTGCGTTCGAGGTGCTCGACACTCAGAAGATCGGCAACGCGTTCGCTCACATCGGGCGTGTCAAGAAAGGTGAGCTGCGTGTCGGCGCTCGCGTCGAGGCGCACGTGGACGTGAAGCGCCGTCGCGCGACCATGGCTAATCATTCGGCCACGCACTTGTTGCACGCAGCGCTGCGTAAAGTGTTGGGCACGCATGTGACGCAGAAGGGGTCGCTGGTCGCGCCAGATCGGTTGCGCTTCGATTTCGCACACTTCTCGCCGGTTACGCCCGCAGAGTTGGGTCAGATCGAAGAACTGGTCAACGAAGAGATCCGCGCCAACGCGGCCGCGGAGATCAAGCTGCTACCCTACGATCAGGCCGTCGCCTCCGGCGCCATGGCGTTGTTCGGCGAGAAATACGGCGATGAAGTGCGCGTGCTGAGCTTCGGCGATTTCTCCACCGAGCTGTGCGGCGGCACTCACGTGCGTCGGGCTGGCGACATCGGACTGTTTAAAATTGTCAGCGAGGGTGGCATCCAGGCGGGTGTGCGGCGTATCGAAGCGGTCACTGGTCAGGGTGCGTATGAATATGTGTCGCACACGGATCGCATGCTCCGTGA
>JBEVKA010000004.1:0-4307 GCA_040509855.1 Steroidobacter sp. | reverse complement strand
TGATTGCTCGTGTAGTCGAGCAGGACGTAGCCGCGCGCCTGCACCTGCGGCGGGGCGGGGATCGGCGGCGGTTTGGTGCCCGACGCATTGGCCAGAGTCGTGACGTCAGGCAGCGGCGCAGCGACGGTTCGCTCGACCCCCTCCGGCGGCGACTCGGAATCCGAGCAGGCGATCAGAGATAAAGCCAGCGCCAGGGGCACGGCGATCTTGAGCAGGTTGCATGCGGGCATGTGGATCATCGAGACGGAGCAAACATTGAGGGATTGGGGCCGGATTCTACCCATTCGACCGGTCCGAAAAGAGACGAATTGTGGCGTTAGTTGGCCGCCAGGCGCGCATCGGCGACACCCAGCGAGCGCAATCTTTTCACGACCCGGTCGAACTCGTTCACGTTCGGGATGGGCCCGACGCGGACACGGTACAGCGATTTGCCGTCGACCTGATCTTCACGCACGAATGCATCGGTAACGCCTTTCGCGCGCAGCTGGCCCAGCAGCCGCGTCGCATTGGCTTCCGTCGCGAAGGCGCCGGCCTGTACATACAAGTCGGACGTCGGCCCCGGTGGAGGCGGCGGCGATGCCTGTTGCACCGGCGTCAGCGCGCGCACTTCGACGAACACGGTGCCTTCTTTCAGCATGCCCAGTTTCGCCGCCGCGCTGTAGGAAAGATCGATGATGCGACCGTCCTTGAACGGGCCACGATCGTTGACGCGCACCACCACGTGCTTGCCATTGCGCAGGTTGGTGACTTGTACATACGCCGGCAACGGCAGCGTCTTATGCGCGGCCGTCATCGCATACATGTCGTAACGTTCGCCATTCGACGTGCTGGCGGCATGAAAGCCGGGGCCATACCACGACGCGACCCCGCGTTCCTGGTAACCCTCGGCGCTGTTGAGCACGAAGTAACGTTTGCCGAGAACGTCGTAGAACGCAGGATTGCCACGCGCCGACTTGGGCTCGGCGCGTGGCACGGGATCGGGAATGTTTTCGATGTCTGCCGGGATCGGCGCGGGCGGAGGCAGGTTCGGCGTCGGATGGCCGGGAGTGCGGATCGGGCTGCTAACGCAGCCGGCGAGGATCAATGCCAGTGCGAGAGGAAACGCCTGCAGTGTTGGATGTCGTCGCCATGCCGGTCTCAGCATGCCGCGCGCTTCCAATTGGGGACTTTCATCGTTCCGTATCCCTCATGAAGTTCTGAGTGGCCTCGCCCAGGTCGTGCACCGCCATCGCATACATCGGACTGCGGTTGTAGCGCGTGATGACATAGAAGTTGTTGAAGCCGACGCGATACAGCGGCCCGTCCTTACCCTGGCCGACGACCAGCATCGCGGGCGTCTCCGGCGGCAGCTCGGTTTCGAAGCTCACGCCTTTTTCGCGAAGGGATTTCACCGTTTCGTTCAGCGCCAGCTTGATGTCGAAGCGGGTCAGGTCATGATCGGTGAGCGTCGCCGGCACCACCACGGGTTGACCATTCACCCAGCCATTCTCGACCAGGTAGTTCGCGACCGAACCGATCACGTCGTCCCAGCTATGCCACAGATCGCGATGACCGTCGCCATCGCCATCCACCGCCCATTTGCGATAGCTCGATGAAATGAATTGGGCCGCGCCCATGGCGCCGGCGTATGAGCCGAGCACGGTCGCCGGATCGACTTTTTCCTCACGCGACAACAACAGGAACTCGCGCAACTCACCCAGGAAGAATTCACCGCGTGGCGGGTAGTCGAAACCCAGCGTCACCAGTGCATCGAGCACTTTGTAACGACCGGTGATGCGACCGAAGGACGTCTCCACGCCGAGGATGCCGACCGTGACATTGGCGAGCTGCGGATCGGGGATCTGTTTCAGCTTCTCGCCGTGCGCGAGCCAGAAATCCGTGCCCTGGTTGATGCGCTTCTCGGTGAGGAAACGATCGCGATATTCGTGCCACGGCGTCACGCGTTCCGCCGGTTTGCTGATGGCGTCGAGAATCGGCTGTTTGGTTTCCGCGCTCTTGAGCAGGACTTCGAGCTTGCCTTTTTCGAAGCCGTGGTCCTGCGACATGGTGTCGATGAAAACACGAACCTCGGGGCGCTTGATGTCGAACGCGAGCGCCGGTGAGCTCGCTGCTGGACTGAGGAACGGGGCGAACACCGCCAGCAGCGGCAACAGTTTGGTCATCGGCTCACGAGTTTCCGCTTGGCGCACAAGGACATGAGAATACCGAAACCGGCCATGAGGGTCACCATCGCCGTGCCGCCGTAGCTCACGAACGGCAGCGGCACGCCGACCACCGGCAGCAGCCCGGTGACCATGCCCGTGTTGACGAATACATACACGCAGAAGGTCAACGCGAGGCTGCCGGAGGCGAGGCGCGAGAAAGTATCGTGCGCTGTGGCCGACAAATACAGGGCGCGGCCGATGACGAACATGAATAGCAGGATCACCGTGACCAGGCCGATCAGGCCCCATTCCTCGCCGACCACGGCGAAAATGAAGTCGGTGGAGCGCTCGGGCAGGAATTCCAGCTGCGCCTGGCTGCCGTTGAGATAGCCCTTGCCGAACACGCCACCCGAGCCGATCGCGATCTGCGATTGGATGATGTGATATCCCGAGCCCAGCGGATCGCTTTGCGGGTCCAGGAACGTGAGCACGCGCTGCTTTTGATAGTCGTGTAATAAGAAGTGCCACGCCCCGATAGCGACCGGCACCAACAGGCCCACGACTGCGACGATGTACCGGATCTGCAGGCCCGCAAGCAGGATGACCATGCCACCGGCGGCAGCCACGAGCAGCGCGGTGCCAAGATCGGGTTGCTCGGCGATGAGCAACGTCGGCAGGCCGATGCCAATAGCGAGCACGAGCAGCGAAGTGAAGCTGGGCGGCAGCGGTCGTTCGTGGAGGAACCACGCGCACGCCAGCGGCACTGCCAGTTTCATGATCTCGGACGGCTGGAAGCGCACGAAGCCCAGATCCAGCCAGCGCTGCGCGCCCATGCTGATGTCACCAAGAAACATCACCAGCAACAGCAACACCAAACCCAGCACGTAAGCGACCGGCGCCGCGTTACGAATGATGCGCGGTGGGACCTGCGCCAGCATAATCATCGCGACCAGGCCGAGCGCGAATCTCGCCAATTGCGCTTCGAGCATGCCGAGGCTGCTGCCCGACGCGCTGAACAGCACGATGCTGCCGACCGCGCCGACCATACACAGCGCGATGAACAGTGGACCGTCCAGGTGCAGCGCCAACAGGATTTGCGCCGTGCCGGTGAGCGTGCGCTGGGTTCGTGACGAGTCGAATGCGTCCAGGCTCATACGATGCTCACTCGGTGTTCCCAGATCGAATCACCGGCGCGGGCGGGGCTGCTTTTTCCTTCGCCTTGCGCTTGGCTTCCTGCTCGGCGAACTGTTCCGGCGTCAACAAATAGACATCCATGATCCGGCGGGCGATCGGCGCCGCGAATTTGGAGCCGCCGCCAGGCGCATTCTCGATGACCACGGAGACCGCGATGCGCGGCGCTTCAACCGGGGCGAACGAGACGAACAACGCGTGATCGCGCAAGTGCTCGGCCAGTTCGCCAGGCTTGCGCATCTTCTCGTTGGCGGCGACGGTGAACACCTGAGCCGTGCCGCTTTTGCCTGCGGCTTTGTACGGAGCGTTCATCAGGGCTCCGCGAGCAGTGCCATAGGGCGCGTTGGCGACGTCATACATACCGCCGATGGCCACATCCCACACGCCTGCATCCTTGGCGTGCACGGAGGGTAGAGCGCCGGGCTGCAATTCGGTGACCTTGCCGGTCGTGACATTGCGAACGGCACGCACCAGTCGCGGTTTGAAACGTTTGCCGCGAGCGGCGATCGTGGCAGTGGCGTGCGCCAGCTGCAGCGGCGTAGCAGTCATGTAGCCCTGGCCGATGCCGATACTGATGGTATCGCCGGGGAACCACATCTGTGCTTCCTTGCGTTTGAACGCACGTTTTTTCCAGTCGGTGGACGGCAGCTGGCCGTTCTTCTCGCCGGGGATGTCGATGCCCGTCAGCGTACCCATGCCGAACTGCGACAGGTAATCGTGGATGCGATCCACGCCCATTTGATTGGCGATGTCGTAGAAGTACACGTCGCACGACGTTGCGATCGCCTTGCGCATGTCGACGGCGCCGTGACCTCTAGGCTCCCAGTCTCGCCACGGACGACTGACGCCGGGCATGCGATACATGCCACGACAGAAACGTGAGTTTTCGGGAGTCACCACGCCCGATTCGAGCGCCGCCAGCGCCATCATGGGCTTCACCGTCGAGCCAGGCGGATAGACGCCTCGCAATGC
>JBEVKA010000003.1:0-3103 GCA_040509855.1 Steroidobacter sp. | reverse complement strand
CGATCGACCAGTAAGCCGCGACGCCGCCGATTGCATACAGCGCCGGCACCCGCACGGCGGCGAACTTCGGCCGGGCCGCGAACGCCCGATACAAAACATATGCTATAGCGACGACCAACAGCTGCCCCAGCTCCACACCCACGTTGAATGTCAGCAACGCGACGAACAAGTGATTCTGGGGCAGGCCGATGTCCGCCAGAGCTCCAGCAAATCCCAGGCCATGCACCAGGCCGAACAGGAATGCGACCACCGCCGGCCAGCGACGCGACAGAGTTGGTTCTTTATGGAGCGCTTCGGCCGCGACCAGCATGATGGACAGCGCGATCGTCGCTTCCACGGGCGGCGAGCGCAATGTGAGTAACCCGAGCGCGCTGAGCGCCAATGTGAGGCTGTGCGCGAGCGTGAATGCACTGATCGTGAGCACCAGGCGGCGGTTGAAGCTCACCAGGAACAGCAGCGCGAGCACGAACATCAAGTGGTCGAAGCCGCCGAGAATGTGCTCGACGCCGAGCACGACGTACGCGCTCGCGACCTCACCCATGCCTCGCTTGTCTTCGGCCGAGCCATAGAGTTGTACGTCGGGCTGTCCGGACGTCAGCGTAAAGACGCGGCTCTGGCCATCGAGCCAGAACACTCTCACGACCGCCGCTGAATAGCGTTCACCCACGCCTTTGACCGTCAGCGTGCCGCGCAATCCAGCCTCGCCGCAGCGGAGCATGTTTGTATCCGCCTTGCAGCTGCCCGGCCACACGGGCGTCAGCTCAGTGTTCGCCGGCCGGCTGCCACTCGCTGTCCACTGCCACAGGAATTCACCGGGCGCGGTTTCGCGCACTTCCATTTCCGCCATGCTCATCTCATGAGCAAAGACAGAATGGGAGACGAGCGCGAGCAACGCGATTGTCACCCAGTGAAGCGTGCGCATCCCAGTGCGCATTATTGGGTCGCCTCGGTGTCGTGCTTGATGGTGTATTTCTTGGCCAGCGCACTCACGGCGGCGCTGCGCTGCTCGGCCATCACGGCGTCCGTCCAATCCTGCAGGACGACGTTGAGTATCTTATCGAACTCCGCCGGTTGCGCCGGAGTGGACGACTCCACGCGAATCGCTCGCCAGCCGTCCTTACTTTGAATTGCACGCCATTCAGCCGGCGGCGATGTTTCCAGCGCAGCAGTGAATTCGGTTCCATAGCTTTGCACCAGGTTGCCACGCGGCCGATCGGTGAACACGCGCAGCCCCGCCTCGACATCAGGAGCCGTGCCCGAATTCAACGCACTCACGAACGAACGCACCGTCGCTTCGGACGAGTCGCCGGAAATCACCGCCTCTTGAAAGTTATAACGCGCCGGTTGGTCGTAGCGCGCGCGATTCTTCTCGAACCATTCACGCAATACTTTTTCATCCACGTCCGGACGCTTGGTGTTCGCGTCCACCATGCTGAGCGCCTTGAAGATCACGCGCTCGCGAATGGCGATGTCGCCCTTGTCGAGACCCAGCGCCAGCCCTTCGCGATACAGGACTTCGTTATCGAGCCACACCTGGCGCAACGCCTTCAGCTCGTCGTCGTTGGGCAGGCGGCCACGCGCGGTCTGGAATGTTTGTTTTGCTTCGGCGTCGACGGCCGAGCCGACCACGATGGTGTGAGGATCGTCGGCTTGGCCGGCAATGAAATAGTCGAGCGCGAACAGCACCGCGCCAATCAGGATGAAGTGCAACAGCGGCTCGCGCATCCATTTGTTCTTGCGCGCGCGCGAGGATGTCATCGAAACGTCAGACGTCGTGAGTACAGAGGCCATGGCTTGATTCACTGGCTTGGAAACGAGCGAACGCCGCGCGTTGCCGCGCGGCGTTCTGGGGCTTGCAACGATCGCGGCGGCTTACTGCACGCCGGCGACGTACACGTCTTCCTTGACTTCGACGTAGATCGGATTGCTGTAGAACCACAGGTCCGACCAGGCCGCGACGTCATAGCTGGCGAACTTCGGACCGGTAACGGCCGGGAAGCGCTGCAGGTGGTCTGGGCAACCGTCGATTGCATCACCCGTATACGTTGCGCCGGCCGGGATGGATGCAGTCGGACTGGACGTGCACGGAATCGTCAGCTTGGTCGGATCGCCCGCGTTGGTGTACAGGTCCGCCAATGGATTGCCATTCGCGTCCGTCTCGTACGGCACGGCCGGCGGCAGGTTGGTGCCGCGCAGACGCACGTACTGCGACTTGGTGATCGCCGGGATGCGGAACGAAATCACCTTGTACTCGCCATCGCTCTTCCACGTAGCGCCACCATAGGTGCGCAGCACGGCCGCCGTGGTGTTCTTGGCCGCGGCCGGAACATTGGCCAGGCTCGGATTCTCCAGCCAATCGTTCGGCCATTGGCCGGCGTAGTCCGCGTTGGCCGGCTTGCGATAGCCGGTGACCTGGCCACGGATCACATCGATGTGATCGAGCACCGGCTTGTTGATCGGCTGAGAAATGCCGACCTGCGCCAGCGACGGATTCGAGAAGCTGTACGGAGCGAAGTTCTTGCCTTCCGGATCGCGCGCGACAATCGCCACCACGACTGCGGAGCCGGCGCTGATCTTCACCTTGCCGCCCATGGTGGAACAGCCGGCGAGATCGACTTGCGTGTTGCCCTTCGCGGCATCGAGCGCAGCCGCTTCGAGCGCCGCGTCCGTCACCTTCTTGCCTTCGCAGGCGACGAACGTCAAACGATCGATCAGCTGACCGCTCGAAGTCCAGCTGTTGCCGCTGCGCAGGCCATCGACGATTTCCTGCGGCGACAGCAACGTGGTGTCCGACTGCTTGGCGGTGCCGTTCTTGCGAGTCAGCACGTAGTCGCGCTGATATTCGCCGGGATAGAAGTCCTGGGTCGAACGACGATCGTCCGGACCGAAGCTGCCGCGGTTGTGCCAGTCGGAGCTGGCGAAGAACCAGAAGTTGCGGCCTTCACCCAGCAACGAATCCCACACGCCGCCGATCTGCGCGCCGTACACACCGGTGCCGCCATAGGTGGTGCCGCCGACGCTGTCGATGAGCACGCCACCGATGTTGTTACGATCGGGGCGATATTCGCCGCGGTCGCCCGAGGCGTGGTGGCCGGGCTGCGTT
>JBEVKA010000002.1:0-5260 GCA_040509855.1 Steroidobacter sp. | reverse complement strand
CCCGACGCGTTGCGCGCCGACATGATGTTCCTGCAGAAGCTATGGACGGTGCTCAGCGAGAAAGCCTCCGGCACGCGTCCCGGCAATCTGGTGCACGAGGATCTACCACTGCCTGTGCGGGTGATGCGCGATGTGGTCTCCAGCGGTATCGAACATGTCAGCGTCGATCATGCGGACACGCATCAGCGCATGATCGAGTTCGCGCGCACCTTCATGCCCGACATGGTCGAGCGTATCGAACAGTATCGCGGCGACCGGCCGATCTTCGACCTGTACGGCGTCGAGGAGGAGATTCAGAAATCGCTGGAGCGCAAGGTGCCGTTGAAATCCGGCGGCTATCTGATCTTCGACCAGACCGAGTCGATGACTACGATCGATGTGAACACCGGTGCTTATGTCGGTCAGCGCTCGCTCGAGGAAACCATTTTCCGCACCAATCTCGAAGCGGCAGTGGCGATCGCGCGGCAGCTGAGACTGCGCAACCTGGGCGGCATCATCATCATCGATTTCATCGACATGGAAGAGGAAGAGCATCGCAAGCAGGTGCTGCAGGCGTTGGAAAAATCGCTGGTCGCCGATCACGCCAAGAATCACATCTCTTCGGTGTCGCCGCTGGGCCTGGTGGAGATGACGCGCAAGCGTACGCGCGAAAGCCTCGAACACATGTTGTGTTCAGCGTGCCCGACTTGCGAAGGCCGCGGCTTCGTCAAGACGACCGAAACAGTTTGTTACGAAATCTTCCGCGAGATTCTGCGACAGTCGCGTCAGTTCCAGTTCCAGGAGTTGATGGTGCTCGCACACCAGGATGTGATCGAACGCCTGCTGGACGAGGAGTCCGCGGCGCTCGCCGAACTGGAAGTGCACACCGGCAAGCCCATCCGTCTTCAGACCGAGGCGCTGTATCAGCAGGATCAGTACGATGTGGTGTTGATGTGATGAAGAAGCGGTTGGCGGTTGGCGGTTGGCGGTTGGCCGGATGCCCGGCGCAGCACTGGTCGCTTGCGTTTAACCAACCGCCAACCGCCAACCGCTAACCGCTTTCTCCATGTCCGCCCGCTCACGCAAAATCTTCAAATGGCTGCTCGGCAGCCTGCTTGCGTTGGGCGTGGTGATCGCACTGTTGTTCGCGACCTTCGGCTTCATCGTCGGGCGCATGCCCGAATATCGAGTACAGCTGCAGGACTGGATCGGCGAGCGCACCGGACTGATCGTCGAATTCCGGACCTTGAGCGCGCGCCTGCGTTTGTATGGACCGGAGTTGGTGTTCGACGACGCGGTGGTGCGCACGCCGGATCGCACACGGACATTGTTTACCGCGCGTCGAGGCAGTGTCGGCTTCGATTTGTGGAATTCGATCGCCAATGGTCGCTTGACCGGCGGCCGCTTCGCGCTCGATGCGCCCGAGATCGGATTGATCCGCACGCGCGAGGGCAAGATTCAGCTGCTCGGTCAGAGCGCGCTGCCTGAACGTGACATCAAGCCCATCGCGCTCGATCAGATGCCCACCGGACGGTTCGTCGTTCACAACGCGGTGGTGAGCTTTCGCGATGAGATCACCGGGCGCGGGCCGTGGTCATTGTCGGGTGTGAATTTCGATCTTTCGCGCAGCTCTGATTCGTTGAAAGTGTCGGGCACCGCGTCGTTACCGCCAGCGCTGGGTGAAGAGCTGAAGTTCTCGGGTAGCGCGGACGGTGAGCTGGGCAAGTCGGCCGAGCTCGTTTCGACGTTCACGGTTCAGGGCGAGAAGATCGATCTGGCAGGTTGGGCCGATCTGTTGCCCGATTCGTGGCCTGCGCCCGAGAGCGGTCACGGCGCCATGCGTGTGAGTGGCACTCTGCGAGGCGCTGAACTGACGCAGATCTCGGCCGCGGTCGACGTCGGGCAACTCACAACTGCGTTGCCGGTGTGGACGATTCCTTTGCCGGGCCCGCAGCCGTTGAAGCCGCCGGTGAGCAGCGACACGCCCAAAGTTGAAGCGCCGCCGCCCGTCGAGACACCAACAGAATCTTTGCCGCCGCCCGCGCCAGAAGTCTTGAGTTATTCGCGACTGGCGTTCGCCGTGCGTGCTCAGCGTGCGGACAATCAATGGAGCGTGACGCTCACCGACCTGGACGCGAAACGTTCCGATTCGACGTGGCAGGCGAAACAAATCGTCGCGCGCTTCGCCCGCGATGAGCAGGGTGGCTTGAAGTTGAGCGGCGAAGCCGACCGGCTGGTATTGGAAAACATCTGGCCGTGGCTGAGCTATCTGCCTGAAACCGAAGGTGCCGCGCGCGTGCGAGCGATGCAGGCGAGAGGCGCGCTGCTCGATACCAAGTTCTCGTTGGTGCGCACGGCGGCCGATGTGCCGCCGAAATACGCATTGCAGACGCGATTCGAGTCGGTCGGTTTCGATCCGGTGTTGCAAACGCCCGGGCTCACCGGCATCGCCGGACAATTGCAGGCCCGCGAACACTCCGGCCAGATCCAGCTCGCGGCAAAACAAGTTCAGTTCACGCTGCCGCGCATGTTTCGTGGGGTGCTGCTCGCATCCAGCGCCGAAGGCGTGATCTCGTGGCAACGGGATGCCACTGGCCTGGTGGTCGCGACCGATCAGCTGACAGTGCAAGGTGAGGATGGCCGCGCAGTCGCACGTGTGAACTTCACGCAGCCGAGCGACGGCTCCTCGCCGATATTGGATTTGTTTGCGCAGGGCGAAGACCTCAAAGTCGCCGCCGCGCCCAAATATTTGCCGGCTGACAAGATGGGACCGAAGACGCTCGAATGGTTCGATCGCGCGTTCCTCGACGGCCGCATCAATAGCGCCGAGTTCCAATACAAAGGTCCGATGCGCTCATTCCCGTTCCGCAAGAACGAGGGTGTGTTCATAGCGCGTGCGCAGGTGGAGAACGCGCTGCTCGATTATCAGCCGGGCTGGCAACCGGCGCGCGATCTCAAAGCCGAGGTGGAGTTTCGCAATCAAGGCATGCGCATTCGCACCACCGCGGGCATGCTGGGCAATGTGCGCTTGAACCAGGCGACCGCGGAGATTGCCGACTTCAAACAGAACGAATTGCTGATTCGCGCCAGCACCGGCGGCGATCTCGACGCTGGCCTGAACTTCGTCAAGAGCAGTCCGCTCGGTCCCAAGCTGGGCGAGACATTCGCGCGCCTCGGCGGGCGCGGACCGATGATTGCCGATGTGCGACTCGATCTACCGCTCAAGCAACTCGATCAACGCAAGGTCGAGGTGACTGCACGTCTGGCGAATGCGACCGTGACGCTGCAAAAGATCAATGCGCCGATCCGCGAGCTGACGGGCGAGCTGACGATCAAGAACTCGCTGGTGGCCTCGGGAGACTTGCAAGGCACCTGGCTCGGCGGGCCGCTGAATCTGACGATCAAGCAGCAGAACGCGCTGGCCTCGGATCTCGATGCGCAGGGTCATGCCACGGCCGAGGATCTGCAGCGGTTGTTTGCTCTGCCCGCGGCGGTGAAATTGAGCGGCGACACTGGCTGGCACGTGAGTATGCGCATCAACAGCGCGGAGACCGAGGCCGCGAAACATCGCCAGGTGCGCATCGATTCCGACCTGCGGGGCTTGGGCATTCAACTTCCCGAGCCGCTCGGCAAGGGCACGCAGGAAGAGCGGCCGCTGCAAGTCACATTGGATATGGACGAAGAGCAGCTCATGACGCGCTCGGCCTTCGGTGACGTGCGTGCGTTGATTCGCATGCGGCAGTCGAACGACGGTTGGATGCTCGATCGTGGTGGCGTTCGCGCCGACGCAGTCACGCCCGCACTGCCGGGCCATCGCGGCTTGCGCGTCGAAGGCTCGATACGACGTTTCGTTCTCGATGATTGGCTGGCGCTGCGCGCGGGCTCGTCGAATGCGACTGCCAGTGCCGAAGCAGGCCAGGGCAAGACGCTCTCGGATTATTTGCAAGCCGCCAACGTTCGCATCGGCGAGTTTCAGCTGTTTGGCTATCGATTCCCCGATGTGCGCGGCGTGTTGCAAGCGACGCAAAGCGGCTGGCGCGTCGATGTGAGCGGCGACAACGCAGCTGGCCAGGTGCTGATCCCACAAACATTCACTGGCGCTCAGCCTCTGCGCGCGACGATGGAGCGTCTGGTGATCGAAAAGGCGCAGCGTCCCGAAGGTGCAAGCGACGAGCGCAGCGAGAGTGATCCTCGCAACTTTCCGAACATGCAGATCTATGTCGGCAACCTGCGGCTCGGGCCTCGCGTGGTCGGCACGCTCGATTTGAAGGCGACCCGTGTGCCGCAGGGGATTCGTTTCGACAATGTGACTGTGCTCGGCGAGTCATCGCGCGCAGAAGCGCAGGCGCAATGGTTGAACACCGTGGATGGGCAGCATTCGTCGCTCACCGCGAGTATCGAGAGCAAGGACGTCGCGGCGACGTTACGAGGGCTCAACTACACGCCGTTCATCGAAGCCAAGCGCGGCGCCGTCAAAGCAAACTTGTCGTGGCCGGGTGGTTTTGGCGGCAACAGTCTCGAGCGTGCCTCCGGCGGGATCAGTGTCGATGCAGAGACCGGTCAGCTGGTGAATTTGCAGCCGGGCGCGGGACGCGTGCTCGGCTTGTTCAGCGTCGGTGCGTTGCCGAGGCGACTCGCGCTGGACTTCAGCGATCTCACCGAGAAAGGCCTCGCCTTCGATACCGTGCACGGCGATTTTGAATTGCGCGAAGGCAATGCTTACACGAGCAACTTGCTGCTGCGTGGACCGGCAGCCGAAATCGGCATCGCGGGTCGCACGGGTTTGGGCTCGCGCGATTACGATCAAACGGCGGTCGTGACGGGAAATCTCGGCGCGTCGTTGCCTGTGGCGGGCGCGCTTGCCGGCGGCCCTGCGGTAGGCGCAGCGGTATTGTTGTTTTCCCAGATCTTCAAAGAGCCCCTCAAAGGCATCACGCGCGGCTACTATCGCATCACCGGTCCATGGGACGACCCGGTGGTGGAACGCGTCGACGCGGCCGCTGCCAAGGCGGAAGTAGCTGGTGACTAATTCTATGGTCAAAAGCGGCCAAGGCCCTTTTGACGAGTCCGGGAAAAGGCGCGACTTTTCCCCGACTCGTGCCGCTGTACTCCAAATGACCTCGGCCCCCGAGGTCGAAGCGAATCTCGCGGCAGCACGTACGCTGCTCGAGCAAGCACGCGTGGAAGGCGCGTCACTGGCTGTGCTGCCGGAGAATTTCGCCATCATGGGCCGACGCGACGCCGATAAGGTCGACGTCGCAGAGATGCCCGGTGAAGGGCC
>JBEVKA010000001.1:0-12203 GCA_040509855.1 Steroidobacter sp. | reverse complement strand
TCCACCGACGAACTGGTCGCTCGCGTGCGTGGCGAGCGCCTGACGTTGCCGGGAGATGTGGAACGATTCCCGGCGGTCTGGGAAAAGGTTTCGTTTCGTGGCGCCGGCAAGCTCCATCTGGAGAATCGCGATTGCGCGTTGGTGCAACAGTTGCGTCGTCAGGTGCTGACGCGGATGTCGGTGCAGGTCATCAAGGATATCGAGCGGATGGACTGCGTGCAGGGCTCGCCGCGCTTGAAGGTGATGGCGCTGGTGGCGGAGAAGACCTGAGCTAACGTTGCTTCAGCATGTCGAATAGCAGCAGGCGGGCTTTGTCCCACTGCCGCTGCACGGTGCGCTGAGCGACGCCACGCATGACGCCGATCTGTGCCAGCGACAGTCCGCAGAAATATCTCAGCTCCACCAGCTCGGCCAGCGCCGGGTCTCTGGATTCCAGCTCTTCGAGCGCGTCGTTGATGCGCATCAGCTCGTCGTCGTTCGCCAGGATGTCCTGGCGGTCGGATTCGATCTCGGCGTCGAAGCTCTTCATCACATAAGCGCCGCCGTACTTCAGTGCGCGGCGGCGACGCGTCTCATCGATGATGAGGCCGCGCATGGTGCGGGCGGCGTAGGCGAGAAACCGGTGCGAGTCGGTGAAGTCGACCTTCGACACGCTCAGATACGATTCATGCAGCAGCGTGGTCGGACTGATCGGCAGGCGGCTGCCGTCGCGACGAAGCGCGCGCTGGGCCAGCCGATGCAGCTCGTGATACAGGCCGGCGAACAGCCGTTCCTTTGCCAGATCGTTCGGGTCCATCGGCATCCTGTCATCCCGCCCGAACGTTGCGTTCGAAAGCCGCCAGTTGGTCCTGGCATCGCCGCGTCGAAGCGAGATCGCCTTTCGCCTGGTACAGCCGGAGCAAACGTTGCAGGGCGAGCCGGCGCTCGTAGCTCCGAGTGTTTTCCAGTTTTCCGGCGCTGCCGACGAGTAACGGCTCGGCCTCGCTCAACTTGCCTTGCGCCAGCAGCGATTCGCCCAACGCGCCGAGCGCGGCCGTGACCAACCGGTGATCCGGTGGATAGACTTTTCGATAGATGGATAGCGCCTCGCGTATTTCCTGCTCCGCGCGCGGAGCTTCGCCAGTGCGTATGAGCATCAATGCGTGTGAGATCCGGACGCTGGCGATCTCATAGTGATCGTTCAGTCTGCTTTTTCCCACGATCGCGAGTGCTTCGCTCAAGGCCGGGCCGGCAGCGGTGAGATTGCCCATTTCCAGCTGGATCTCGCCGTACACCTGCAGCGCTTCTGCATAGTCGTCGTGCGATGTTCCCACCAGCTTGCGGCGAAGCTCCGTCGACGCTTGCACGCGTTCCAGCGCCTGTTCGTACTCGCCGCGTGAGCGCAGCACGTGAGCAATTCTCAACAGAGCGTGGGCTTCGAGCCGATCGCCAGGGCCAGTCACGCGATGCTGACTTTCGATCGCTTGCTCCAGCATGGCGACCGACTCGTTCAGGCGACCCGTTTCATAAAACAACTGTCCGAGCACCACACGGCGAATGTTGATGCTGCCGTGGTCCGGTCCATAGAGCTGCTGATAGATCTGGATGCTGCGTTCGAGCTGTTGCTGGACGCCATCGTGCTCGCCGAGCTCCAGTCTGAGGTAGGCGAGATTGCCGAGCGCCGCCGCGAAGTTACGATGATTGGTGCCGAGGCTGCGCTCGGTCCGTGGCAACAGTTGCTCGAACTCGATCCGCGCCCGGCGCAGATCGCCGGCGTCGACCGCGGAGGCCGCGAGAATGTTGATCGCGCTCAGAGTTCTTTCGTCATCCGCCCCCACGGTGCCGTGGTAGATGTCGATGGCGCGTTCCGAAGCACGAATCGCCTCCACCGCGTTCCCGAGTCGGGCGAAAGTGGATGCGAGCGCGGTGTAGGTGTCCGCGATGGCGACGTGGCGCGGTCCGAGTGCGTGCTCACGAATGCGTAGAACTTCTTCATATAAATGTCGAGCCTTCGGCAGATCGTCGCGATTGCGTGCGAGCGTCGCCAGAGCAGCCAGACTGTCCGCGGCCTCTTTGCTGTTTCTGCCGTGGAGTTGGATGTTCTGTCGTAACGCACGTTCGAGTAACGGCTGGGCCTGTTCGAACAGGTCGTATTGAACATACACGTCTCCTATGACATTCAGAAGACGCGCCTTGAGTTCGGGTTGACGGGCCAGTTCGGTTTCGATGCGCTCGGCGCCACGATCGAGCAACTCGCGCGCCGTCGTGCCGCCATTGGCGATACGCGAGGTCGAGCCCCGGAACACGCTGGCCAGAAAGTCGGCGACTTGTGTGGCAGTGGCGGCTTCGAGCTGCGCGCGGTTGCGTTCGTTCGCCAGTTGCATCGTGTACCACGTCGTCAGGAACGCGATCGCCAGGATCGCGATGCCGGCAACGCCGAGCACCACCGCATGCCGGCGCAGGAATTTTCCCGCGCGATAGGCCCAGACGCCGTCGGATGCGCTGACCGTGAGTCCCTGCTGATGGCGGCGGATGTCGTCGATGAACCATTCGAGCGACGCGTAACGTTGCCCGGGCTCCTTGCGTAACGCTTTCAACAGGATCGCATCGAGATCGTCGCGCAGTGAACGACGTAGTCGAGAAGGACTGGTCGAGCGAGTGACGCTGACGTCCTCGATCGGAGCGGTGTCGAGCACCGCGCTGGGCGGCGCCGGTTCGGTTTCGCAGATGATTCGGAAAGCTTCGATCGGCATGCGGCCGCGTACCGGATAGGGTTCGCGGCCGGTCAGCAAGCCGTAAAGTAACAAGCCTAGTTGATAGATGTCGGTCGCGGTGGTGGCGGATTCGCCGCGAACTTGTTCGGGACTCGCGTACTCAGGCGTCATCAACCGGATTCCGTCGCGAGTGGGCGGCGCTGCGTGCTCAAACCGGCCAGGTGCCAGCAGCTTGGCGATGCCGAAATCGAGCAGCTTCACGGCGCCTTCGCTGGTCACCACGATGTTCGAGGGCTTCAGGTCCCGGTGCACGATCAGATGTCGGTGGGCGTATTGCACGGCCTCCGCGACTTGCAGGAACAATCTGAGTCGCGCGTCGATGGACAGCCGCTGTTCATCGCAGAAGCGATCGATGGGCACGCCCTCCACATATTCCATCACCAGATAGGGCAGGCCAGCGGCGGTGATGCCGGCATCGATCAGGCGCGCGATCGATTGATGATCGAGCGAGGCGAGGATCTGCCGCTCCTGCTCGAAGTGGAATTGCGCCTGACTGCCCTTCAAGCCAAAGCGCAGGACCTTCAGCGCCACTCGTTGCGAGTAGTGCCCGTCGGCGCGTTCGGCGAGATAGACCACCGCCATGCCGCCCTGGCCGAGCTCGCGCAGGATGCGAAAACTGCCGATCAATTCACCGGCGGGCGCGTGCGTCGCCGTCTTGGGTGCGACCGGCTCATTCAGAAATGAATCGAAGCGAGTGGCGGCCTGCGCGGCGAGCAGCCGGCGCAGATCGATCACGATATCGGGCTCGCGCGTCTCGAGCTCGCGCAACCATTCGTCACGCTGCTCGGCCGGCACCTCCAGCGCCTGATCCAGATGAGCATCCAGTCTGCTCCCAACGCGAACCGTCGCTGGCTCGGTGGGCGATGTCCTTGGTTCCATTTCCTTTTCGACTTACACATCGTGGAAGGGAATGGAGAGTGGTTCGGCGCGCGGCGTCAGTCAGATGTCGCATAGGAAGAGCAATTGAGAGAGCGGAAGCAGGTCTTGCGCGAGACCTGCTCCCGATATTTTATTTATTGACGACGGACGAACGGATCGATGGTCTTGATGGTGCCATCGGCGTTGTAGAACAGTTCGGTCACCTTCACGTTGCGCAGGCGCGTTTCGCCCGAGAGCTGGCTGTCGGCATAGAACAGCCACCAGCGCCCGTTCCATTCGACGATGGAGTGGTGCGTGGTCCAGCCTTCGACGGGTTCGAGAATGCGGCCGGTGTAAGTGAACGGACCGTAGGGCGAGTTGCCGATGGCGTACGCCAGATAGTGCGTGTTGCCGGTGGAGTAGCTGAAGTAATACTTGCCCTTGTACTTGTGCATCCAGGACGCTTCGAAGAAGCGGCGGTTGTGATCGCCGCCGAGCAGCGGCTTGCCTTTGTCGTCGATGATGGCAACGTCGCGCGGCTTCTCGGCAAACTCCAGCAGGTCGTCGCTCAGCAGCGCGACCTTGGGCGCGAGCGCCGGCTTGTCGTCAGCCATCGCGTCGGTCTTCGAGCCGTTGGGGTCATAGGTCCCGGTGACGTTCCGTTGCAGTTGCCCGCCCCAGATGCCGCCGAAATACATATAAGTCTTGCCGTCGGCGTCGGTGAACACCGCCGGGTCGATCGAGAAGCTGCCCTTGATCGGCTGTGGCTGCGCCTTGAACGGACCGACCGGCGACTTGGCGGTGGCGACGCCGATCCGGAACGCGCCCTGTTTGTCCTTGGCTGGGAAGTACAGGAAATAGGTGTCGCCTTTTTTCGCGGCGTCCGGCGCCCACATCTGCTTGGTCGCCCATGGCACGTCTTTGACGTCCAGCGCCACCGGATGGACTGTCACGGGTCCACCGATCTTGTCCAGGCTCAGGATGCGATAGTCGCGCATCTCGAAGTGCGCGCCCAGGTCATCTTGCGGCGTGCTGCCGTTGATGTCGTGGCTGGGATAGATATAGATCTTACCGTCCCAAACGTGCGCCGAAGGGTCGGCCGTGTAGATCTCGGACACCAGCGGCTGGGACAGGTAGCGGGAAGGGTCGTTGGTGCTCGCCTTCTCGGCCGCCGGAGCGGAGGACGAGGCAAGCAAAGCGAACGCCGCGCTGGCCATGAGGAGCATCGGCCTCGGTCGAATAATCATCGGATAGTCTCTCCTGGTAACTGGTCTACTTTGGCTACCCCCCGGCAGCGGACCGGCGTGATTTGAGCCCAGCAGGAGGCATTGAGCAAGCAACTTTTGGCGTGGTGCGGATGACCTGGGCTTGTGACACGGGTCATCACGCGTAAGATCGCACCGGTGTTTACGGAAGGGAGTTGGTAATGTCGCTCACGCCCTGGTTCAAGCTCGTCCGCCTGAGTCTCGTCCTGTTCCTTCCCATGACGGTGCTGGCCGCACCGCTGGGTGTCTTCGAAGACCATGCCGATGTCGGCAAGCCCAAGCTGGCGGGCCGCGCCACCTGGAACGCGGCCTCACAGGAATATGTCGTCACCGCCGGTGGCGTGAACATGTGGGAGAAGCGCGATGAATTCCACATGGCCTGGCGCAAGCTCCAGGGCGACTTCATCCTGCAAGCGCAGGTCGAGTTCCTCGGCAAGGGCGTCGACCCTCATCGCAAGGCCGGGTTGATCGTGCGCACCAGCCTCGATGACGACTCGCCTTATGTCGACGGCGCGCTGCATGCGGGCGACGGCCTGACTTCGCTGCAATATCGTCGCAGTCGAGCTGCAATCACAGAACAACAGGAAGCGGCCGTGAAAGGCGCGGATGTGGTGCAGCTCGAACGGCGTGGCGATACATACATATTCTCGGCGGCCCGCTTCGGCGAGCCATTCGTCACGCGCGAGATCGCGGAGCTGAAGCTAGGTGAGAGTGTTTACGCCGGGCTGTTCATGTGCTCGCACAATGGCGATGTGACCGAGACCGCCGTGTTTCGCAACGTGCGGGTGATTCGCCCAGCCAAGCCGGATTTCGTGCCTTATCGCGATTACATCGGCAGCGTGTTGGAGCTGGTCGATGTGAACACCGGCGTGCGCCAGGTGATTCGTCACTCCAAGGAGCCGCTCGAGGCGCCGAACTGGACACCCGATGGCACCGCGCTGATCTATAACACCAGCGGGCGAGGCGAGGGCCGCGGGCGGCTGCATCGCTTCGATCTGGTGACGCGCCAGCCTGCGCTCATCGACACCGGCTTCGCGACTCGCAACAACAATGACCACGTGCTGTCGTTCGACGGCACGATGCTGGGCATTTCGGATCAGAGCACCGACAAGAATCAGTCGACCATCTTCACGCTGCCCGCCAGTGGCGGCATTCCCAAGCGCATCACGCCGCTGACACCGAGTTATTTGCACAGCTGGTCGCCGGATGCAAAACATCTGCTGTACACGGGCGGGCGCAATGGCGAATTCGACATCTATCGGATCGCCTCGGACGGCAGCGGCTCGGAACAGCGGCTGACGAATGCGAAGGGCGTGGACGATGGTCCGGAGTACAGCCCCGACGGCAAGCACATCTTTTTCAATTCAGAGCGCAGCGGACGCATGCAGATCTGGCGCATGCGCGCGGACGGCTCGGATCAGCGGCAGGTGACGAACGACCAGCACAACAACTGGTTCCCGCACTTCTCGCCGGATGGCAAATGGATCGCGATGATTAGTTACATCGACGAGATCCAGCCGTCGGAGCATCCGTACTACAAGCGTGTTTACCTGCGCATCATGCCGGTCGACGGCGGCACGCCCAAAGTCGTTGCGTATGTGTACGGTGGCCAGGGCACGATCAATGTGCCGTCGTGGTCGCCGGACGGCAGGCTGCTGGCGTTCGTCAGCAACACCGACGAGCTTTGATGCATGAAGATACGATCGCTGTTTGCGCTGTTGTTGTTCTCGCTCTCGTGCCTGGCGCACGCCGAGGACAAGGTCTTCGACGTGCACGTCCATATCTGGGACAGCGAGAAGTCGGTGCAGAAATACCTCGGCCAGGTGGAATCGGCCGGACTGCAGGTCACCGGCTTCGGCGGCATTCACATGGCGGTGCTGGGCAAGCTCGATCACACACGCGCGAAGAACGATGATTTGATCGCGCTCTCCAAGCGCCATCCCAAGCTGATGCCAATTCCCTCGGTGCATCCATATGACGGCGCGGCGGCGTTCGCGGAGTTGGAGCGACTGGCGGGTCTCGGCGTAAAGGCGATCAAGCTGCATCCACATACTCAACAGTTCGATGCCGAGGACGCACGCGTGCTCGCGATATGCAAGCGCGCGGGCGAGCTAGGCTTCGTGGTGTTGATGGATAACGCGAACGTCCTGCCCGGCGACAATCAGAAGCTGTTCAACCTGGCGCTGAAGGCGCCGAAGACCCACTTCGTGTTCACGCACATGGGCGCGACGGAGTTTCGCTTCTGGAATCTGCTGACGCTGGCGCGCACGGCCGAGAATCTCATGGAGGACAACTTCCACTTCGACATCTCGGGCACGGTGGTGCTGGCGGCCGATTCTCCCATCGAGGACGAATTCGTCTGGACCATGCGCAACGTCGGCATCGACAACCTGCTGCTCGGCTCGGACTTCCCGCAGATGTCGTTACGGCAGGCCGTCGATGCGCTGAATAAGCTGCCGCTCACCGACGACGAAAAGCGCAAGATCCGCTGGGACAACGCCAATCGCCTGTTCTCGCTGGAGCGCGCCAAGGCAACAGCCAAGTAATGTAGCCATGCTAGGCTAGCGCGATGAAACAGATCGCAATCATCGGGCCAGGCGCCATCGGCGGAACCTTGACCGCGTGGCTGAGTCGCAATCCCGAGCACGAGATCACAGTCGCCGCTCGCTCGGCGTTCGAGACGTTGACGCTGCAAACGCCGGATGGCGGAGTGATAACGGCGACGCCGCGCATCCTCACAGATCCCGATAAAGCGACGCCGGTGGATTGGGTATTGGTGACCACCAAAGCTTACGACGTCGCTGGCACAGTGCTGTGGCTGAAGAAGCTGGTCGGGCCGCGCACGCGCATCGCAGTCATCCAGAATGGCGTCGAGCACGTCGAGCGCTTCGCACCGTATGTGCCCGTCGAACAGTTGCTGCCAGTGATGATCGATTGTCCCGCTGAGCGTCAGGCGCCGGGTCGTATCCGTCAGCGTGGGCCGGGACGCATGGTTGTTCCTGAAGGAGCGCATGCGCAGGAGTTCGTGAATCTTTTCGCGCGCACGGAATTCACTGTTACTCCGGATGCGAATTTCAAGACGCAGGTTTGGAAGAAGCTGTGTATCAACAGCGCCGGCGCATTGTCTGCCGTGCTGCTCAAGCCCGCCATCATCGCGAGGCACGATGGTGTCGCGGACATCATGCGAGCGATCGTTCGCGAATGTATCGCCGTCGGTCGCGCTGAAGGCGCTCAACTAGATGATTCGATCGTGGATCAAGTCATCAATGGCTATCGCTCTGCGCCGCCGGACTCGGTCAACTCTTTACATGCCGACCGCGCCGCGGGCCGGCCGATGGAGACTGATGCTCGCAATGGTGTGATCGTGCGTCTCGGTCGCACGCATGGAATTCCGACGCCCATCAATCAAATGATGGTCGCGCTGTTGGAAGCAGCCGCGTCGAACGCCCCGGCAGTATCCTGAAGCCGTAAATTCCGATCCAAGGGCTCAGCGTACTGGAAGAAACCAACGCATGGCCCGCGGCGCAACTTCGTGAACTATCATTGACCAAGGATCGGGGACATCACGGAGTCATCATGAACGTTACCGCGAAGCAGGTCGAAGCGGGCCAGGCGGTTTATTCCAAACGCACGCTCGAGGTCTACGACCTGGTGGTGCTGGGAATTTCCAATCGTTTCATTTGGAAGTGCCCCACGCCCGGGCTGGAACAGCATTACCACCAGCACGTCAGCACGAATCATCTGGATGTCGGCGTTGGCAGCGGCTACTTCCTCGATCGCTGCCGGTTTCCGTCGGCCACGCCGCGCGTTGCATTGATGGATCTGAATGCGAACGCGCTGGCCTATGCCGCGCAACGCATCGCCCGATACAAACCGGAGACCTATCGCCGCAACGTGCTCGAACCCATCGCGTTCGAGGAGACGCGTTTCGATTCGGTCGGCATCAACTATCTGCTCCATTGCGTGCCCGGAAACATCGAGTCCAAGAGCGTGATGTTCGATCACCTCAAGGCTTTGATGAATCCCAACGCGGTGCTGTTTGGTTCGACGCTGCTTCAAGGCGATGTGCAGCGGAGCTGGATGGCCCGGCGGCTCATGGCCCTCTACAACAAGAAAGGTATTTTCGCGAACGAGCACGATGATCTGGCCGGGCTGGAGCAGGCACTGAAGCGCCGGTTCCGGGACGTGTCGGTGCGAGTCGTGGGCTGCGGAGCCTTGTTCTCCGGCCGTGTGTAGACGGGAGGGGTTCACTTATATAGTATTTAGTATACGAAATCGCTGGCCGCATGAGGAGCTTCGATGAGTCGGCATTTGATCCGCATGGCGGCCTGGGTTTGGGTTGGTGCGGCTGTGCTCGCTCAGCCGGCGATGTCGCAGGAGAGTGCGGACGCGAAGCTGCAGTCGATCTACACCACCGAATGGGAGTGGTGGCAAAAGGAGATGGCCGAGGAGCCGGACGACGAGCGTCCAGGCGAGCACTCACCGCATCTGCCACGCGTCGATGCCGCCAGTCAGCAGCTCAGGCTGGCGCACCTGACAGAAGTGCTCGCGAAACTGAAGGCGATCGATGCCGTGCGCTTGTCGCCGGACGAGAAGGTCAACGCGGAGGTCTTTCGCACACTGATCGAGGAGCACGTCTCCGACCTGCGTTTCAAGACCTATCAAACGCCCTTCAATTCCGATTCTTTTTTCTGGACCGATTTCACGCCGCGTGAAGGCTTCGCGGACGCCGAGGAATATCGCCTGTATCTCAGTCGGCTCGGCGACGTGCCGCAATTCTTCGATGAGCACATTGCAAACATGCGGGCCGGACTGGCGCGCGGCTTCAGTGTGCCGAAGAGCTCGGTGATCGGTCGTGACAAGACGATCGAACCGTACCTGGCCGCTGACACGACCAATCCGCTGTACTTGCCGTTCGACTTGATGCCGACGAGCATCGCCAAGAACGAACAGGAACGCCTGCAAAGCGAGGCGCGACAGCTGATCGCCGAGCGCATCGCGCCGGCGTACAAGAAACTGCTGGCGTTCATTCGCGATGAATATCTCGTGAAGGCGCGCACCACGATCGGGGCGTCGAAGCTGCCGGACGGCGCGGCGTTCTACCAAGCGCGCATCAAGAAGTTCACGACACTCGAACTGACGCCGCAGCAGATTCATGAGATCGGCTTGGGCGAGGTCGCACGCATCCAGGCGGAAATGCAGGCCACGATGGTCAAGGCCGGCTTCAAAGGAACGCTGCCGGAGTTCTTCGCCTTCCTGCGCACCGATCCGCAGTTCTATGCCAAGACGCCGCATGAGTTGCTGGCGAACGCGTCATATATCGTCAAGAAGGCGGACCTCAAGCTCAAGGACACTATCGGCACGTTGCCGCGGTTCCGTCACGGCATATTGCCAGTGCCGGACGCGTTGGCGCCGATCTACACCGGCGGTCGCGGCGGTTTGGAAAGCTGCTTGTTCAATACATATAACTTGCCGGCGCGGCCGCTCTACACATTGCCTGCGCTGGCGTTGCACGAGTGCACGCCGGGGCATAGCTTCCAGGCTGCTTTGGCGTTGGAAGCGCCGACCCGGCCGAAGTTTCGCAACGATGTCTATTTCTCGGGTTACGGCGAGGGCTGGGGGCTTTACACCGAGTGGCTCGGACGCGTGATGGGCATTTACGAAACGCCGTATGAAGAGTTTGGCCAACTCACTTATGAAATGTGGCGCGCCGTGCGGTTGGTCGTCGACACCGGCATTCATCAATTTGGTTGGACGCGCGACCAGGCGCTTCAATATATGAAGGACAATGTCGCGCTGTCGACGCACGAGATCACCACCGAAGTCGATCGATATATCGCCTGGCCCGGACAGGCGACTGCGTACAAACTGGGTGAGCTGCAGATCCGTCGTCACCGTCGCGAAGCCGAAGCGGCGCTGGGGCCGAAGTTCGACCAACGTAAATTCCACGATGCCATCCTGGCGCTCGGAGCGGTGCCATTGCCCGTGCTGGAGCAGCGGATGGCGCAATTCATCGCCGACGGTGGCGAGAATCCGCCGCCTCCGAACCGCGATTCCAAAGTCCTCAGCAACTGACACCTCATGGACAGCATCCGCATTCTCGATTCGCACACGGGCGGTGAGCCGACGCGCCTGGTTCTCGATGGCGGCCCCGATCTGGGCGACGGCCCGCTGGATGCGCGGCTACGGCGCTTTCGTGAAAGCTTCGATGCGTTTCGATCCGCCATCGTCAACGAGCCACGTGGCAGCGACACGATCGTCGGCGCGCTGTTGTGCAAGCCAGATCGTGCAGAGTGCGATGTCGGCGTGATTTTTTTCAACAACGTTGGCTATCTTGGAATGTGTGGTCACGGCACGATTGGCGTGGTCGTGTCGCTGGCGCATCTGGGGATGTTGAAACCCGGCGTCGTGAAGATCGACACACCGGTCGGCGTGGTCGAAGCGCGGTTGTTGCCGGACGGAGCGGTTTCCGTTGCGAATGTTTCGAGTTATCGCAAGGCCAAGGCAGTGTCGATCGATGTTCCGGGCTTGGGCAAGGTCACTGGCGACGTGGCGTGGGGTGGCAATTGGTTTTTTCTGATGGAGCAGAGTCAGATTCCGCTGAGCCTGGCCAACGTCGAGTCGTTGACTGAATTCTCGTGGCGGGTTCGCCAAGCGGTGAACGCGCAGGGCTATCCGGAAGTGGATCACGTCGAGTTGCTCGGCAAGACGCCGTCGGCCAGCAGTCGCAATTTTGTTCTGTGTCCCGGAAAAGCGTACGACCGCTCTCCCTGCGGCACTGGTACGAGCGCCAAGCTGGCCTGTCTCGCTGCCGACGGCGTGCTGGCCGAGGGCGATGAATGGGTGCAGGAGAGCATCCTCGGCAGCGCGTTCAAAGCGCACTATCGATGGATCGATCGCGCGCAGGGCACGATTGCGCCGACGATCACCGGTACGGCGTACGTCACCGCGGAGTCGAAATTCCTGTTGGATCCCAACGATCCCTTCTGCTGGGGCATCCGCTGATGCATGGAACTTTGCGAGTCGCCCTGCGGCTCGGTGTGGTTTGTTGGTTGATACATTCGGTGCCGCTGTCGGCCGCGGACGCTGCGACGAACCTGCAAAGCCGCGATTTCGATATCGAGCTGGATCGACAGTCGCAGACGCTGATATCGCTCAAACCCAAACAGGCGGGCGGTTTCGATTTCGCGCCGTCCAAGCTTCGCCGCGTGCGCACTGGCGACGGCTACTATCACTTGGGCGATCTGGATTTGCGCCTGCGGCTCGCCGGCGAGGCGCAGTGGCGGGATTATTCGACTGCGTATCGACGGCAACCCGCTGCTGAATT